>CAMDHJ010000097.1 GCA_945897865.1 Tepidiphilus sp. J10 | reverse complement strand
GCGAGAACGGCTTTGACGAGTTGAAGAACCAATGGGGCTGGGGCGGTTACACCACGCAGGATATGGAGCGTTGCAACCTCTCGGCACGAGCGGTGGCGCTGATTTACAACTGGTGGAGTTGGTATGTCCGCCTGGCGCATCCCAAGACGTGTCTGGAGGCAATCACCAGTCGTCCCCTGCTGCTCAGCGGGGTGGCCCGCCTGACCCGGCATGCCGGCCAGTCAAGGCTGTTGCTGACGCTGACCCATGCCGCAGGGGATCAGATCAAATCGATGATCACCAATATCCGCGCCGGTTTGAGCCATGTTCTGGCAAGTACGCCTCAGTTGCCAAAATCAGACCGATGGCCTGCCCTCGTGCGTTACATCGTCGCCAGAATCCTCTCCGCAAAGCCCAAAAAATCTCCACCGCTTGGCTTACCTCGGGCCGCTTTGGCTGGGGAGGCGGGGGATCTGAGGAAAATAGGGTTGTCAATAATTCCCGCAAGTGTGCCAGGCACTAATTCAACAGGCTGATTGGATTCGCCATTATTTTCTGACGGTAATAGTCATATTGATTCTTTGCCGCTCATTCGACTATGCACGCCATTGACCAATTGCTGCCGTATCCCCTTGTCGTTTCAACCGATATGGCAATCAGGTTGCGAAGTAGGGTGAAGCCATGTCCTTGCTCGCCTTGGCTACCACGTCGCCATCGAACAGCTTGACGGTGAGGCTGGCATCCGCAGCTTTGGCGAAGTCGGCCAGCATGCCCACGGCATAATCCTGGGCGTTCTGCACCGAATCGAACTCGTAGAATCCACCGACGGAGTGGGTGTTGATGCCGCTCAACCAGGTTTTGCTGCGCAGGCCCGGCACGGTCTGCATGGCGGGATTAGCCTCTCGCCAGACCCCCTCGCTGAAGGGCACTGACACCTGGAATTCGGCATAAAGAAAAACACGGCTGGGCTGGCTCATGATGGGCTCCTGGGTGGTGGCTTGTTTCAACGAGCCGCATCTTCTATTATCTTTTTCACATTGATAATCCATTGGCTGGTTAACAAAATGTTTCTGTTTAATTGAGAATATGCTGATAGAAAACATCTCCGACCTGATGGTGTTTACCCAGGCGGTGAAAGGGGGAAGCCTCAGCGCAGCCGGGCGCGAGCTAGGCATGTCGCTTGCAGTGGCGAGCAAGCGGCTGCAGCGCCTGGAAGAACAGCTTGGGGTGCGCCTGCTCAATCGCTCCACGCGCCAGCTCAGCCTCACCGATGAAGGGGCGGAGTACTACCACTACTGCGTGCGCATCCTCGCCGAACTGGAAGAGAGCGAGGAACGGGTGACACGCGGCAGCAAGGAGCCCAAGGGCAATCTCAAGGTCACCGTACCCGCCGCCTTTGGACGCTTGCATATTGCACCGCTGGTGCCGGAGTTTCTGACGCGCTATCCGGACATCAAGCTCACCCTGCACCTCACCGACAGTATTGTGGACATCATCGACCAGGGTTACGACCTGGCGGTGCGCATCGGCGAACTGAAGGATTCGAGCCTGGTCGCCAAGTCGATCGGCCTGGATCGCCGGGTGGTCGTCGCCACGCCATCCTATCTGGACCGTCACGGCGCGCCGCGTTCGCCCCAGGATCTGGCCGATCACAATGCCCTGCTGTTTGCCGGTACCGACCACTGGACCTTCACGGGCCCGAGTGGAGAGGAGGTGAACATCAAGGTCAGCGGCAACCTGGATACCAACAATTGCGATGCCCTGCGCGAGGCGATCCATGCCGATCTCGGGCTGGCGCTGCGCCCGCTGTGGGATGTATGGCAGGATCTGCGCGATGGCCGTCTGGTCCGGCTGCTACCCGCCTACATTCCGCCGGCCTATCCCATCAATGCGGTTTACCCAAGCCGGCGCCTGATGCCGAAGAAGACACGGATTTTCATCGAACACCTGCTGCGGCGGTTTGGCCCCATCCCTTACTGGGATGATCTTGCCGACCAGGCGCCAGCCGATTTGGCCCGCACCGGCGAAGATTGATCCGGAACGAAAATGTCTGAATCTTCCATCTCCCGCGCTGCCGCGCTCCCCTCCCCCGCATGCGGGGGAGGGGCTGGGGGAGAGGGCAGTCGTTCAATTCCAGAGGCCAGGTGCATGGTTTACGTTTACGTGTCACCACGCTAGTGTTGAGCGCAGACATGCCGGCACAATCCCTGGGCCACCCGCAGACCCGTCCATCCTCGTGAAAAACCCACCCGTCACTGCGCACTTGCTGGATCACGCCCGACTCGCGGCCCTGTTCGCCACCTTGCCGATGGGGATAGTCGTGCATGGCCTGGATGGCCGTGTCGTTTCCGCAAACGACTCGGCGCTGGAAACACTCGGGCTGAGCCTGGCCGAGATCAACGGAAGATCCTCGTTGGACCCGGACTGGCGGGCGTTGCGGGAAAACGGCGATCCCTTCCCCGGCGAACAGCATCCGGCAATGCTCTGCCTGGCAACCGCCGCGCCGGTCAAGGATGTCATCATGGGGGTGACCACCAGCCTGAACAGGCGAGAACCGTGCTGGCTCAGAGTGGATGCCAATCCATTGTGGGTCGAGGGCAAGCTCGCGGGGGCGTATGCCTGTTTCGCGGACATCACCGAAAGCCGGCGTATCGAGACACAACTGGATGATGCCCGAGAACGACTCGAACTTGCGCTGCTCGGCGCCAACCTGGGCACCTACGATGCGCACCTGCCGAGCGGAAGGGTTTCGGTCAACGATCGTTACCTGGCCCTGCTGGGATATGCCCCCGGCGAACTCGAGATGTCGGTGGCCGAGTGGATGCATCGCATCCACCCGGACGACCTGCCGCGCAACCAGGCGCACCACAAGCGAATTGTCGCAAGCGAATTGCGCCAGGTGGATATCGAATACCGCTTGCGTCATCGGGATGGCAGTTGGGTCTGGCTGCATGACCGCGGCAGAATCTTCAGCTTCGATGCGCATGGGCATCCCGTTCGTATCGCCGGCACACAACTGGACATCACCACCCGCAAGCAGGCGGAGCTGGCCTTGCAGGAAAGCGAAGCACGCTACCGCACTGTCGTCGAAGCGGCGCCCGATGCCATCATGATCTACGTCGACCAGTGCGTCGTCATGGCCAACCCGGCCTGCGTGCAGATCTTCGGGGCAGATTCCGAACAGGCATTGCTCGGCCGGGATATCTGGTCCCTGACCAGCCCGGATTCGCACCCGCTGCTGCGGCGGCGCATCGAGCGCGCCCTGCGGTCAGACGGAGTCAATCCGATTGCGGAAGTCCAACTCCAGCGACTCGATGGCACGTCCTTGCCGGTCGACGGGGTGTCGGTCGCCATCGATTATCAGGGGCGTCGCGCCATCCACGTCATGATGCGCGACGCGACGCCGCGCAAGCAGGCGGAAGTGTTGCTGCGACAGCATCGCGAAGAAATGGAACGGGCGCTGGCCTTCCAGGTTGCGCAGCAGACCGTGGCCGGCATTGCGCATGAACTGAACCAGCCGCTCAATGTCGTCACCACGCTGGCCGAGGCGGCCCGGCAACAATTTCAGGGTTTGCACCCGCTTCCGGCGCACCTGGCGGATACGCTGGAAGGCATCACCCAGGGCGCGCAGCGCGCGGGCCGCGTCGTGCATGAATTGATGGGCTTCCTGAGGAAACCCGACCTGGTGTGCGAAGCCATCGATCTGGCAATCCTCCTGCAGGAAGCCGTCCTGCAATGCCGGACCGGCCTGACGTTTGTGGGCGAAATCGAGCTGCGTCTGCTCAACGACTTGCCAAGGGTTGCCGGTAGCGCCATGCAAATCGAGAAGATTGTCAGCAACCTGTTGCGCAATGCCGTGGAAGCCTGTCAATCGGTTTGCAGCACCGGCAGAGAGTGCCGGATCGTCATCGAGGGTTTCGTCGATGGCAAGTGGGTTCGCCTCCTGGTCTCTGATAACGGCCCCGGCGTGGCCGCCGAACTGTTGCCGCAATTGTTCCAGCCTTTTATCAGCAACAAGCCGGGCGGCATCGGCATGGGACTGCCCATCAGCCAGGCGCTGGCCCGCTCGCTGGGCGGCACGCTGGAATATGAACCCGCCCCGGGCGGCGGCACGCGCTTTACGCTCACGCTGCCGGTCTTTGCAGAGACTGCCGGCGGAACGCAAACATGAACAGCCTGCAAGCGTATGTCGTCGATGACGATGCGGATGTCCGCAAGGGGCTGGTGACGCTGCTGAAATCGGCGGGGTACCCCGCGCAGGAATTTTCCAGCGCGGAAGGCTTTCTCGATGCCGTTGGCGGAGATATCCAGACTCTTGCCGGTTGCCTGATCCTCGATCTGCGTATGCCGGGCATGGATGGCCTGGCGTTGCAGCGCCGACTGGTCGAGGCCGGCGGCGCTATCCCGATCCTCTTCCTGACCGGCCATGGCGAAGTACCGGATGCTGTGGTCGCACTACGTTCCGGCGCGATCGACTTCCTGCTCAAGCCGGTCAATGGCAAGCGACTGCTGGAAAGGTTTGCCGCCTGCTGGCAAACGGAAACCGAGCGTGTTCATGCGCGGCAACTGCGCGAACAACTGCTCTCCGGAATGCACCGGCTGACCGTTCGGGAGCGCGAAATTCTGCGCTTGGCGCTGCAAGGCATTCGCAATGGATCCATTGCTCCGATGTTGGGCTTGAGTCTGAGAACGGTCGAGGCCCACCGCTCGCGGCTGCTGCTCAAACTCGATGCCGCCTCGATCCAGGACTGGCAGCGTCGCTGCGAACTGGCCGGGTTGCCATCGGCCAGGCTGGTTGAACTGCTTGGCCATTAGCAGGGTCTCGATAAACACTCCGCACTCATCCCGCCCCGGAAAGAATCATTCCGGGGTGACGACCAGGGCGGGGTCAGTGCAGTGGGCTTAATAATATCAACGGCTTCTGGACCCCGGCCTGCGCCGGGGTGACGATTTTTCAGGGAATTTCACGTTTTTCGACACCCTGTTAAGCCAAAGACCACCGTCATTCCCGCGAATGCGGGAATCCAGGCAGGGTAAAAACCACTGGATTCCCGCATTCGCGGGAATGACGAGTGCCGATGGTTGCTGCACTGCCGCTGAGGCAGCTGGGAATCGTTCTTGAGTGTTTCGAATAGATACATATAATCGAAACACTTGAAACGAATGGAGATTCGCTGTGCGTCCACCTGCTGCAACACATCCTGATCCCATACAGTCGCCTCTGCTGCACGGTGCATGTGAGAAATCGGCGCGAGCTGTTATCTCGATCGTACATCGGACCGCATCTGCAAAGACCTCAGCAGAAGACATCGCCAACTTGGTTGATTCTTTGGCGGGCGTTATCGAGCTGACTACTGAACTACTCCTCGCGGGCAAACAGGTGCGAGTTATCGAGGACGACGATGCACTGACTACTCAGGAAGCGGCAGATATCCTCAATGTATCGCGTCCTCATCTGGTCAAGTTGCTTGAGATGGGGCAAATTCCCCAACTGCCCAAGGCCGGCCGTCATCGCCGCGTCTCCCGAACTGCCGTGTTGAAGTACAAGCGTACAAAGGATGTTCAACGCGAAGCTGCGCTAAAGGAACTCGCCTCCCTCTCACAACATCACCAACTCGGCTATTGACAACCATGCCGCCGGTTGTCGTTCTTGACGCCTGCGTTCTCTACCCTGCCTCGCAGCGGGACTTATTCATGTGGTTGGCAGCCGGAGGCACCATTCGAGCGCACTGGACGAACGAAATTCACGAAGAGTGGATGCGCAATGTCGAGCGCGATTACGGAATCGCCCATAGTGTTCTTGAGCGTGTGCGCAAGCTGATGGATCACGCTGCGGGCGACGCCTTGATTACACATTATCGCCACCACGAACACCTGTTCACCAAAACCGACACCAAGGATCAACACGTTGCCGCTGCTGCGGTCGCGGCTCGCAGGCGCTCCAGAGCAGACACCGTTACGATCATTACCTGGAACCTCAGAGATTTTGACCGCCGAGAACTGGCGAAGGTTGGAGTTGTAACTGAAACCCCGGATGCTTTCTTGTGTCGTTTGTTCGAGAAATTCCCGGAAGAAGTGATCGCCGCAGTAGTACGCATGCAGAGCAATCTTAGAAATCCGTCCAAGACAGTTCGAGAGTGCGCCGAAACGCTTGCCACACAAGGCTTGAGGAACTTTGCGGAATTGATTGCTGGTGCGATCGACTGAAGTTCATGTATTGCATTCGGTTAACAGGGTGTCGAAAAACACTCCGTCACCCCGCCCCGGATACAACCATTCCGGGGTGACGATTTTTCAGGGAATTTCACGTTTTTCGACACCCTGTTAAGCCAGAGAACACCGTCATTCCCGCGAATGCGGGAATCCAGGCGGGGTAAATACCACTGAATTTCCGCATACGCGGGAATGACGAGTGCGTTTGTTTCAGTCGTTTTCGCTTAAGCAAGTGCCATCCCGGTCAGATTGCCCGCTACCCCAATATCCACCCCACGCATGAGCAAAGCAGCGGATTTGTCATACCTGTTTGGTTCCGGTTTGACCGGCCATTAAGTGTGACCACGTAGAGGGTGGCGACAATAGTCAGCGCTGCAAGCCGTAACTACGATTCACAAAATCCATCCAACCCCACAAGCACACAAATACAAAGTACAAGCAGGCGTTGTTGCGATGGCCTGTGGAAACCATGAATCACTTCCCAGTTTCCAGAAAATCATGCCCATCCTGACCAGGAGTTCTGACATCGAAATCGGTATCGAAACAGTAAGGTTCGCTCGCGCAAGGCACCGGTTTTCAAGCCTGGAGCAGGTTGCAGCCGAAATCAGCGGACGCATCACGCATCGGGTTGGCGCTTCTCTGGACAAAACGTCATGACCACGCCGGACAACGCCTCACCCCTGCGCACCGCCGCCGAGGCACAGCTCGCCGCCAAGACGGAAACCACACCAGATAACACGTCAAAGCGACCGATCAGCCGTCTGCAACACGAACTACAGGTGTACCAGATCGAGCTGGAGATGCAAAACGAGGCCTTGCGCCAGACGCAAACGGCGCTGGAGGAATCACGTGACCGTTACCTCGATCTCTACGAATTCGCCCCGGTCGGCTATCTGACGCTTTCGGCGGAAGGCATCATCGAGGCTATCAACCTCACCGCCGTCAAACTGGTGGGCCGGGAGCGCAATGCCTTGTTGCAACATCACTTCGCAGCCTGCGTCGCACCGGCGGATCGGGATGCCTGGCAGCGGCAATTCCTCAGCTTCAAACAGCATGGCGAGCCCCACAGCGTGGAACTGGCGATGCAGCGCGGCGATGGTTCGGTGTTTCAGGCGCAACTTGACTACGCGCCGCAAAACTCCAGCGCTGACGGAACGGCGCTGCGGGTCGTCCTGAGCGACATCAGCGCGCGCAAACGACTGGAAGCAGAGATCGAGCACCATTTGCACCATTTTGAGGAATTGGTGGATCAGCGCACCGCCGAGCTACGGCATGCCGAAATCCGCTACCGCACCGTCGCCGACTTCACCTATGACTGGGAAACCTGGATCGATGCAGCCGGCCACTGGCTGTATTGCTCGCCAGCCTGCGAGCGTGTCACCGGCTATCGCGCCGAGGAGTTCATGGCGCGGCCCGACTTGTATCTCGAGATCGCCCACGACGACGATCGCGCCAGCCTGCGCAACCATTTGCACGCGGGCGAGGTTAGCGGCGTACAGGATATCGAATACCGCATCCACCACAAGAATGGCGAGCTACGCTGGATCCAGCATGTGTGTCAACCCGTCCGCGATGCGGAGGGACAGTCGCTCGGGCGCCGCGTATCGAATCGCGATATCACCGAGCGCAAGCGCGCCGACGAGGCATTGCGCCAGGCGCGCAATCAGGCCGAAGCGGCCACGCTCGCCAAGAGTACCTTCCTGGCAAACATGAGCCACGAGATTCGCACCCCGATCAATGCCGTGCTGGGTTTTTCCGATCTGTGCCTGCGCCAGGAACTGCCCGAACGTGCGCGCGACTATGTTGAAAAAACCCATGGTGCTGCCAAGTCCCTGCTCGGCATCATCAATGACATTCTGGATTTCTCGAAAATCGAGGCTGGCAAGCTGGTCATCGAGTCGGTGCCGTTCAGCCTGGGCGAGGTGTTGCACGACATCGCCAACCTGTTCAGCCAGAAGGCCCGCGAAAAGGGCGTCGAACTGGTGATCGGCGCCCAGCCCGAGGTTCCTGACCGGCTAGTCGGCGATCCCTTGCGGCTGACCCAGATACTCACAAATCTGACTGGCAATGCCCTCAAATTCACTGCGCATGGCGGGATTGAACTGACTGTCGAGGCGCCGGCTGCAACGGGTATGGCGGCGACGCTGCGCTTTATCGTGAATGATTCGGGAGTAGGCATGACGCCCGAGCAACTGGCGGGCTTGTTCAATCCGTTTTCCCAGGCCGACAGCTCGACGACCCGAAAATACGGGGGAACGGGGCTGGGCCTGGTCATCAGCAAGCAGCTGGCGGAACGCATGGGGGGCAGCATCGAAGCCAGCAGCACACCGGACCAGGGCTCCACCTTCAGCGTTACCCTGACCCTGCCGCTGGCCACCGGCGAAGTTGACGCCTTTTTCACCCGCTCGCCACTGGAGGGGAAACGGGTGTTGGTGGTCGATGACAGCATGGTGATGCGTACCCTGTTGGTGCGCAGCGTCGAGGCTTTCGGTTGCGCGGCTGTCTCGGTCGGCACTGCTGCCGACATGCTGGCAATCTTGCAGCCGGGAACACGCTTCGATTTGATTCTGCTCGACTGGCGCCTGCCCGATCTGGATGGTTTGTCCCTGGCCCGACAACTGCGCATCACGGGCAATCCAACCCCGATCGTGCTGGTGACCGGAGATGAGATGAGCGAAGCGCGTGCTGGCGATATCGAAAACGATATTCAGGCTTTCCTCGCCAAGCCGGTGAGCCGTTCTTCGCTACACGACACGATAGTTGACGTACTGGGTGGCCATGCCGTGCTAACGCCCTTGGCTGTTGCGCGACATGCAACCCCCAACCTTTCCGGCGCGCATGTCCTGCTGGTGGATGACAACGACTTCAACCGCCAGGTGGGGCGCGAGTTGATCCACCTGACCGGCGCAACAGTGAGTACGGCCAACGACGGCGCCGAGGCTGTGGCGGCCGTCGCTGCCGGACAATACGATCTAGTTCTGATGGATTTGCAGATGCCGGTGATGGACGGTTATACCGCAGCCAAAAAAATACGCCAGCGCTGGCCAGATCTGCCCGTGCTCGCGCTGACGGCGCATGCCCTGGTCGAGGAGCGCCAAAAGGTGCTGGCGGCCGGCATGAACGATATCCTCACCAAGCCGATCCTGCCCGATGCGCTGTTCTCCATGTTGCAGCGCTGGTTAGCGAAGCCAGCAACCGAGCAGGCGGCGGAAGCGCCAGGCGTACCTGCCGCCTCGCCAGCGCCGACTTTTACGCTCGATGGTTTCGACATGGACAGTGCACTGTCACGGGTGAAGGGCAATCGCACAATGCTTGAACGCTTCCTGCGCCTGTTCCGCGACCGCAATGCCGGTGCGCTGGACGAGATCAAAGTTGCGCTGGCCCGAGCAGATTGGCCGACCGCACGCCGTCTCGCACATACGCTGAATGGCAGCGCGGGCACCGTCGGCCTGGTGGCCTTGCAGGCGGCGGCGGCTCAGCTTGAAACGAGCATGGCCCGGTGCGTCGAGGATGACGAGACGCCGCAACAGCCGGGCAAAGACGATTTTGCAAGCATGGAAACCGCCTGGACACAGGCGCAGCTGATTCTGGCAACCTTGCTGGAAGGCAAGGTTTCCGACGCATCGACAGGAGATACCGCATGACCGATACGCTTCTCAACAGCACGGCGCCTGCTCAACCAACGCCAGGTCGCATTCTCATCATCGATGACGACCCGATCGCCGCCGGCATGCTGGGCGTGTCGCTGGAAGCTGCGGGGCACCGGATCAGCGAAGCCCACACAGGTGAAGACGCCTTGGCCCGGATTGCCGAACTGGCTGCAGATGACCTGCCCGAGATCATCTTTCTCGACATCGAGATGGGCATGGGCATCGATGGCTATGAAACCTGCCGCCGGTTGAAAGCGGACGATGCCACGCGCGATCTGCCGGTGATCTTCCTGTCGGGACATGATGAGCTTGAAGACCGCCTGAGCGCCTACGACGCGGGTGGCGACGATTTTCTCGCCAAGCCTTTCGTTCCCGATGAAGTGCTGCGCAAGACCGAGACAGCCCTGCGTCATCGCCGCCGCCTGCTGGCGACGGCGGGGGATGACCGTCATGCTTTCGCCACCGCCTTGACTGCGCTCACCACCCTGGGCGAATCGGGCGTCACACTCAAGTTCAGCCGAGGTGCGCTGGGCTGCCGCACACAGACTGGGCTGGCGAACCTGGTCATCGAGTCGGGAAGCTCTTTCGGCATCACCTGCCATGTGCAGATCCGCGTGCCGGGCGAGACGCTAACACTGACGCCACGCGGCCCAGCCTCGCCGCTTGAGGAGTCGGTATTCGAAAAAATTTCCTCGATGGGACGTATCTTCAGCTTCAGGAATCGCATGGTCATCAACTACGAGAGCATCTCGATTTTGGTGATTGATATGCCGGTGGCTGACGGAGATCTGTGTGGACGCATCCGCGATCATGTCGCGATGATCGCCGAAGCGGCAGAACTGGCGGTCGACAACATTCACCTGCGCACTGAAACCGCTCGCCGAGCCGAGGCATTGCGCGAATTGACCGGCGCCAGCCGAGCAGCGATCGAAGCACTGCGGACGGCCTATCACAATTTGCAGTTCGCCACCCGGCTTGAACTGGAATCCATGACCAACAGCGTCGAGAAATTGTATGTACGCCTGGGCTTGACCGACGAACAGGAGTTCGCGGTCAGCGACACCGTCCGCGGTGCGGTCGACAGTGTGCTGACGTATTTTCAGCTCGGTAGCGAACTAGATACCAACTTTGCCAACATCGTCGAAGCCTTGGCCAAGGCAGCTGACTTTGCTCCTCTCAAAGAAGAAGAAGAAGTGCTGCAGACCGTCGAACTGTGGTGAGGAACCGTCGGGAAGGTCAGGCGGCGAATTCGTGGAATCGGCCCGCAAGCGGACCGGCCCTTAGGTGTGACCACTTAGAGGTTGACAACAATAGTCAGCGCTGCAAGCTGTAACTACGCTTAATAATATCCATCCAACCCAACAAGCACACCAATACAACGTTCAACCAGGCGTTGTTGAGATGGCCTGAGGAAACCATGAAGCACCTTTTCAGTTTCCAGTTATCAGTTTTCAGATAAACATGCCCATCCTGACCAGGGGTTCTGACATCCAAACCGGTATCGAAACGGTACGGTTTCTGAGATCCACAATAGATGGACTGTCAGCCCATATCGCGGTGCTCGACGAACGAGGTGAAATCCTCCTCACCAACCAGGCCTACCGCAATTTCGCGGCGCAGAACGGCATCGAGCCAGCCAAAGTTTCCGAGGGGGCCAACTACCTCGCGGTCTGTGATAGCGCTGCTGGCGATCACTCCGCAGAGGCCACGCCCTTTGCCCAGGGTATCCGGGAGGTGCTTGCGGGCAAGCGCCAATCCTTCGAGTTGGAGTACCCCTGTAATTCACCGGAAGAGGAACGGTGGTTCATAGCCCGTGTCACCACGTTCGGTGATGACGGCCCCCGGCGGGTGGTTGTTGCTCATGAGAACATTACCGAACGCAAGCTGGCGGAAGCCGCAGTTATCCGCGCGGCCGAGGTTGGGCAAATCCTGCTGAACACCATCCAGACCCAGATCTGGTACCTGACCGACGACCACACCTATGGCGCGGTAAACAAGGCGCATGCCGAGTTCAACGGCCTGAAGATCGAGGACATGGCCTTCAAGAACATGTACGACTTCTACCCCAAGGATGCCGTCGAGGTCTGCCGCCTGAGCAACGTCGAGGTCTTCACCACCGGCAAACCGGTCCGCAGCGAGGAGTGGGTGCCCCATGTCTCGGGGAAGCAACGGCTCATCTCCATCCTGAAAACGCCCAGATTGCGCGCGGACGGCACGGTGGAATACGTGGTCTGCGCAGCGGAGGACATTACCGAAAGCAGGCGGGCCGAACAGGCGCTGCTCCACGAAAAGGAATTCTCCGAAGACACCCTGGATGCCCTGCCCGGCGTCTTCTATATGTTCGACGCCACCGGTCGCTTCGTGCGCTGGAACCATCAGTTCAGCCAGGTGACCGGCTACAGCGATGCCGAGTTGGCGACCATGCAGGGGCCGGATTTCGTTGTCGGCGACGACAAGAGGCGGGTGAGCGAGACCATGCGGCGGGTATTCGCCGAAGGACAGGCCGACGTCGAAGCGGATTTCCAGACCCGCGATGGCCGGCTACTGCCCTACCACTTCAAGGGGCAACGCAGCAGCATAGGCGGGCAAACCTACCTGCTGGGGGTCGGCATCGACACCAGCGAGCAACGCCGAGCACAGCAGGCGCTGGAAACCGAGCGGACGCACCTGGCGACCCTGGTGAACACCCTTCCCAACCTGATCTGGCTGAAAGACCCCGACGGTATCTATCTGGCCTGCAATCCCGAGTTCGAGCGCTTCTTCGGCGCGGCGGAAAGGAACATCCTCGGCAAGACCGACTACGACTTCATGTCCGGCGAACTGGCCGAAATTTTTCGCGAGCATGACCGCGCCGCCATGGCGGCCGACAAGCCGACCCGCAACGAGGAATGGATCACCTATGCCAGCGACGGCCACCGCGTGCTGCTGGAAACCACCAAGATGCCGATGCGCACGCCGGACGGCCGCCTGGTGGGCGTGCTTGGCATCGGCCATGACATCACCGCCAGCAAGCATCTCGAACACGCCCTGGCGATCCGTGAAGGCCAATTGCGCGCCACGTTGGAGGTGAACCCAAGCGTGGCGGTGCAGTGGTATGACGAGGAAGCACGGGTGATTTACTGGAACCCGGCATCCACGCTCATGTTCGGCTGGCGTGCTGAAGAGGCGATGGGAAAGACCCTCGATCAGCTGATCTATACAGACGAGGAAGCCGCTAATTTCCGTAATCTGCTGGAACAGATCAAGTCCGAAGGCAAGCCTTTTGGCCTTTATGAAGCCCCGGTCCGTCGTTCCGACGGCCGTGACTGTTGGGCCTTGTCCAGTACTTTCGCCATCCCCGCCGAGCAAGGCAAAACGATCTTCGTCTGCATGGATGTGGACATCACGGCCCGTAAACAGGCAGAGGCCGAATTGATACGACACCGCGACGATCTGGAGCGCCTGGTAGCCGAACGCACCGAAGCACTTGCCGCCGCCAAAGATGCCGCCGAAGCCGCCAACATCGCCAAGAGCGCCTTCCTGGCCAACATGAGCCACGAACTCAGAACGCCGATGAACGGGGTCCTGGGCATGATCGAAATTGCCAAGCGACGCATGGCCGACGCCAAGGGGCTGGATCAGCTCGACAAGGCGAAGCGCTCCGCCGAACGACTGCTCGGCGTCATCAACGACATCCTCGACCTCTCCAAGATCGAAGCCGGCAAGATGCAGCTGGAAACCGTGGACTTCCATCTCTCCGCCGTCCTCGACAACGTCAGTTCCATCATCGGCGAAGCCGCCCGTAACAAGGGGCTGCAGGTGGAATTCGATACCGATGGCGTACCCATGTGGCTGCGCGGTGACCCGATGCGACTGCGCCAGGCCTTGATCAACTATGGCGGCAATGCGGTCAAGTTCACCGAACAAGGACAAATCCGTCTCCAGGCCAACCTGCTGGAAGATCACGGCGACAAGCTGCTGGTGCGATTCGAAGTGCGCGACAGCGGTATCGGCATCGCGCCCGACAAGCTGGCGCGCCTGTTCCAGGCCTTTGAGCAGGCGGACAGCACCACCACCCGCAAATATGGCGGCACCGGCCTGGGACTCACCATCACCCGGCGCCTGGCGGAAATGATGGGGGGCCGGGTCGGCGTCGACAGCACCCCGGGCGTCGGCAGCACCTTCTGGTTCACCGCCTGGCTGCAACGGGGGCACGGCATCATGCCCACCCGGACCAGCCTCGACCTGACCCAGGCGGAATCCCAGTTGCGCCGACACCATGGCGGCACCCGGGTACTCCTGGCGGAAGACAATGAAATCAACCGGGAAGTGGCCGTCGAAATGCTGCATGGTGCCGGCCTGGCGGTGGATACCGCGGTGGATGGCCGGGATGCTGTGGCGAAGGCCCGGCAACAGGCCTACCAACTGATCCTGATGGATATGCAGATGCCCAACATGGACGGTCTGGAAGCCAC
>CAMDHJ010000096.1 GCA_945897865.1 Tepidiphilus sp. J10 | reverse complement strand
CGGCGGGCGATCTCGGAGGCCATACGGCCCAGCACTTTGTCGGTGCCGTCCACCAGATACCAGCCGTGCTGGACCTCGTGGGGCTTGGCGGAGAAGGTTTTCATGTTGCGATCCAAAAGGGGACTACAGAAAAGCCGTGGATTCTATGGCCGTCCGCACAGGCTGTCAAACAGACAAACGCGTATGCATGAAATCAAACCGAAGCACTCACCATAGGGCCTTGATCCTCTGCGTACTTTTCCATGAATTTCATGATGTCCGGCATGATGGACAAGAAGAGGTCGGTCAACTCGGGATCGAAGTGTTCACCGCGCTGCGAGCTGATCCAGGCAAGTGACGCTTCCACGCTCCAGGCCTCCTTGTACGGGCGTTTGTTGGACAGCGCGTCGAACACGTCCGCCAAGGCCACGATCCGGCCAAAAAGTGGAATCTGCTCGCCCTTGAGACCATTCGGATAACCTTCACCGTTCCATTTTTCATGGTGTGTCAAGGCGATGCTGCGCGAGCTTTGGAACAGCGGATGCGCATAATCGCCGATGATCGAGGCGCCGAATTCGCAATGCCGCCGCATCAACGCCCACTCATCGGGCGTCAGCTTGGCTGGCTTGATCAGGATTGAATCGGGAATACCGATCTTACCGACATCATGCATCGGCGCCGCATTCAGCAGCAGTGCCGCCTCATCCCGGCTCAAGCCAGCGGCAAGGCCGATGCAATAAGCGTAATGGCTCATGCGGATGACATGCAGGCCGGTTTCATTATCGCGGTATTCCGAAGCACGACCGAGGCGGTGGATCACCTGCAGACGGGTTTGCTCCAGCTCCACGGTACGCTCCTGGACTTGCGTTTCCAGCCCGCGATTCTGGTCGTACAAAGCGAGATGGGTCTTGATCCGATGCTTGACGATGGGTGGGCTCACTGGCTTGGTGATGTAATCGACACAGCCGACGGCGAAGCCCCGACTCTCGTCTTCCACCTCGCCCATCGCGGTCACAAAGATCACCGGAATCTTGCGGCTGGACAGGTCGGCCTTGAGCTCCCGACACACCTCGAAACCGTCCATACCCGGCATCATGACGTCGAGCAGGATCAAGTCAGGCGGCATTTTCTTGACCAGACTCAGCGCGGAAGGACCATTGGTGGCCGCGCGCACCCGGTAGTCGTCCTTGAGTATGCCGGTCAGGATGTCGATATTTTCCGGCACATCGTCCACCACCAGGATGGTCGGTTTGTTGTCGCTCATATTCTCCCTACCCCTCGAAAAATTTGTCATTGCCACCGCGCCGACAGGCGTATCAAGCAGGCTGCTGCCACTTCGAAATCATAGCGTCCCAATGCGCTTTCCAGTTCATCCCATGCTGGATCATCAGGAGCACCAGAGGCTACGCGCGCCAGGCTGGCGTCGTCCAGCGCGGCGGTATCGCAACCCTCAACGCCTCGCCGCAAGGCGTTGAATCTTTCGACGAACTCGTCAGCCGGTCGGGTTTGCGGCTCAGCCACTGAAACTGCGTCCGGCAATGCGTCGAACAACGCATCCAGTCCGACACACAATTCATCCATGCGTCGGCGCGCCTGTTCCAGCGCCACGCCGGCTTCCATGTCGAGATGCCGATCGATGGCGGCTTCGAACTCAACCAACGACGCATACAGCGCTTGCGCCGAGATGTTGCCGCTGACGCCTTTCAAGGCATGCGCCGCGTCGCGTGCCGCCTGGTGCTCACCGCTTCGCCAGGCGGCATCGATGGCATCCAGGTCGGCGGCATGATTGCTGCGGAATTTGCGCAACAAGCGGAGATACAAACCTCGATCACCGCCTGTGCGAGCCAGTCCGCCTGCCTTATCCAGACCACTCACCTGCGTGAGCAGATCTTCAGCCGAAGCGGGGACAGCCGACAATGACTCAGCGCCTGCCCTACTCTCGGCGGCATCGGCCAGCCATCGCCGCAGGGTGGAAAACAATGCCTCGACATCGATTGGTTTGGCGACAAAATCGTTCATCCCCGCCTTGATGCAGTTGGCGCGATCCTTTGGCAACACGCTGGCGGTCATCGCGATGATCGGCAATTCGGCATAGCGCGGATCGGCGCGCAACCGGCGAGTCGCCTCCAGACCGTCCATCATCGGCATCTGCACATCCATCAGCACCAGCGCGTAGTCGGCGGACTGAAGGCGATCCAGCACTTCCTGTCCGTTATTGGCAATGTCGACCAGGAAGCCCGCCTGCTGCAGCAATTCGCTGGCCACTTCCTGATTGATTTCATTGTCTTCCGCAAGCAGGACGCGAATGCCTGGGAAACTTGCCGCGACGGCACCGCGCGACTTGCGAAAATACGCGGCGGTCCTATTCCCGCCTTCAGCGAACGCGGCCATCAACGCATCGAACAAGGTCGAAGGGTTGATCGGTTTCAACAGGAAGCCATCCAGTTCGACATCCCGTGCCTGCTCCAGCACATCCTCGCGGCCGTGCGCGGTCATCAGCACCACCTTGGGTTGCGGACGCAGCAAGGCGTCGGACTGAATCAGGCGAGCGGTTTCGATACCATCCAGACCAGCCATCTTCCAGTCCAGCAACACCGCGTCGTAAGGTGCGCCACGATCGATCGCCAGGCGGATTTCGGCCAGTGCCCGGGTTCCGCTGGGCACCACCGCAACCTGGAAGTGCAGGGACTGCAACAGCTCAAGCAGGATTTCGCGGGCGCTGGCATTGTCATCGACCACCAACACCCGCTTGCCGGTCAGATCAACCCGTGGGCTCGGGTTCGACTCCGATGCGCTTTGGTCGCGCCCAACCTCGATGCTGAAAGTGAAATGGCTACCGACGCCGGGGGCGCTTTCAACCTGGATCGAGCCGGACATCAACTCGACCAGACGTTTACAGATCGCCAAGCCCAGACCAGTACCGCCGAACTGGCGCGTCGTCGACGAATCAGCCTGTTCGAATGCCTGAAACAACCGCCCTTGTTGTTCCAGGCTGAGGCCGATACCGGTATCACGCACGCCAAACCCCAGCACCAAGCGCGCGCCATCCTGGCTGACCCGCCGCACATCGACGACGATTTCGCCAGCGGGCGTGAACTTGATCGCATTGCTGACCAGATTCAGCAGCACCTGGCCCAAGCGCAGCGGGTCACCCAGCAGCACCCCGTTCAAGCCGGGTTCCATCTTGAACAACAGTTCCAGGCCTTTCTCATGCGCCCGCTGACCAATCATGCTGGCCAGGTTGTCAAGCACATCGCCAAGCTGGAAGCGGACCGCCTCGATGCTCAGCTTGTCGGCCTCGATCTTGGAAAAATCCAACACGTCATTGACGATGCGCAACAAGGCGCGCGCCGCCGCGTCGATCTTGCTCAGGTAATTGCGCTGCCGACCATCCAGATCGGTGCCCAGCGCCAGATGTGTCATGCCGATGATGGCATTCATCGGCGTGCGTATCTCGTGGCTCATGTTGGCCAGAAATATGCCTTTGGCCTGGTTTGCGCGATGTCGTTCGGTGACGTCGAACAACACCCCCAGCATGCCGGCCGGCGTGCCGTCGGCCAACTGGAAGGCGGTGATCATGTAAATCACGCGATGTTGCGAGGAATCCGCGTAGACGATGTCGATTTCCCGCTGCGCGCGTCCGCGGCTGGCGATGATCCGTTCGTCTTCGGCCTGAAACGCCTGGCGTTCCGCCAACGGCAAGTAGTCCAGGTCGAGCACACGTTTGCCGATGAAATCTTCGCGCCGAACCCCGAACGCCATCTCATAGGCCTGATTGCAACTGGTGAAGCGCGTGTCCTCACCCTTGACGAAAATCGGATACGGCAAGGTCTCGAACAGCGCCGTCAAAATCGCCGTTCGGCGCGCGACGCGCTCCTCCAGCGCCAGATTCAACTGCCGCAACGCCAGCGTCCGACTGCTCAACTCAGCTGCGTGCTCCACCAACCGGTTCGCCATGCGGTTGAACGCATCGGTCAACTGGCGAACTTCGTGCGGGCCGCGGACCTGCACCCGTGCACCACTGTCGCCTTCCGCCAGCGCACCAACGGCGCTTGCCAGTTCCTCGATCGGTTTGCTGATGCGCCGCGCCACCAGCCGCGCGGAGAGTGCCGCCAGCAAGCCGCCGCCCAGTACCAACGCCAGCATCTGCAGCAGCAGCAGGTCGCTCCATGGCGCGAAAGCATTCAACGGCGAATAAGTGACCACCCACAAGCGTTTGTCACCCAGACTCAACGGCATGAACTCCGCCAGCCAGTCCTGGCCGGACATCGACTGGTGCAACGGCGTATCCACCGGCCGGCCGGCTGCCAACCATTGCGTGTAAACCGCCGCCAGCGGCGAATTGCGCAGCGAGGTGGCCGGCATGAACAGACTCGCCCCATCCGACTTCGCCTCAGCCGGCAACCCGATGATGTCGCCAGCCTGGCTCAACACTGCCACCGAACCGCCGGTGCCCACCTTGAGGGCGCGTGTCTGGCTGGACACGGTGTGCAACAGCACATCCATACCGATTACCCGGCGCGTGCCGGCATTACCGGACCAGGCAGTTGAAAGCGTGATGCCAGGTTGACCAGAAGCGAAAAAGACATAGGGATCTGTCCAATGCGACCGGGCCTGATCCGAGAGTCCCAGCGCACCGCTGAACCACGGCCGGGTGCGGCTGTCGAAATCGGTATCGCGCCAAGTCTCGGAGATCAGATTGCGCGCATCGCGCCAGACCAGGAAACGCGACCGTGCGCCCCAGGCTTCCGGATTCGTGATGCGATTGGTCCAGGTGTCATCGTCGTTGCGCAACAACAAATACCCTTGACCGCCGGCATCGGCCAATACAAAAGCGGTGACGTTGGGATTGGCGATCAGCAACGGAATCAGCCGCAAATTCAAGGCCTGGATGCCCGCATCGGACAGCAGATCCTCCGCCTCGCCGTGCACCAGATGCCGCGCACCGGACAACGCATGTTCAAGGCCGACGAATTCGTCGCGCAACCCCAGAAACAGCGGCAAGGCGGCGTCGCGCATACTGGCCTGCGCCAACTTGTTCAGGCTTGGCCGCAGCACCAGCAGGTAACCGGCGATGGAAAACAGCACAAAACACAGCACAACCAGCGCTGTCATGCTGCGCATCAGCGTGCGGTTGATCGTCAAAGTGTGTTGCTCCCGTACATGATCGTCATATCTCCCAGGCGGTGGCTGACATCCGCTCCCGTGCGCAATTTTGCAACAGCATAAGACCTCCAGACGCGATGCAACAGGATTCCGTGATAATCGTGCCATGTCCTATTCCTACCTACTCAGCAACTTCATTGCCGGCTTGCTGCTGCCGCCGCTCGCGCTGCTCCTCCTGGGCGGATTCGGCCTGGCGCTGCTCAGGCGTCGCCGCCGGATCGGCCTGAGTCTGCTCATCAGCAGCCTGATTTCGATCTGGCTGCTGTCTACGCCACTGGTCGCTGCGCTGCTGCTCGACAGCCTGAAGCCGCCACCGCACAGCCTGAGCGGGGCTGAAGCGGATGCCATCGTCATCCTTGGCGGCGGCCGCGTGCGGGATTCCATCGAATACGGCGGCGACAGCCTCGGCCGCTTCACGCTGGAACGTCTGCGTTATGGCGCCTGGCTGGCAAGAAAACTGGGCAAGCCGGTGCTGGTTACCGGCGGCGCCCCGGGCGGCGGCGTGCCGGAAGGCGACCTGATGCGCGACAGCCTGAAACACGAATTCGGCATCAAAACGGTACGCTGGGTGGAGTCCGCATCAATCAACACCCGTGAGAACGCGCGCCTGTCGGCGCAGTTGTTGCGCACGGATGGGATCGAACGGATCTATCTGGTCACCCATGCCTGGCATCTGGCCCGCGCTGTGCCGGAATTCACCGCACTGGGCTTTCAAGTCATTCCCGCCGGCACCGGCTACTCGCCAGCGTCGCCGCGCAGCGTGCTGGACTTACTGCCGAACGGCATGGCGCTGGAGGAAAGCTGGCTGGCCCTGCATGAATGGCTGGGCCAGCTCTGGTACCGTATCCGCAACTGAAACGAAGGAGAAAGAGCAATGAAATCGCGCGTCAAATGGGTTGAAAACGTCTGCTTCATGGCCGAATCGGACAGCGGCCACGCCATGATCATGGATGGCTCACCGGACATCGGCGGTCGCAACATGGGGCCGCGGCCGATGGAAATGCTGTTGATGGGCGCCGGCGGCTGCACTTCGGTGGACGTGGTCATGATCATGCAAAAGAGCCGGCAAGACGTGACCGGCTGCGAGGTGGAAGTCAGCGCCGAGCGCGCGACTGATCACCCCAAGGTGTTCACCAAACTCCACATGCACTTCACCGTGCGCGGCCGCAACCTGAAGCCGGAAATCGTCGATCGGGCGATCAAGCTGTCGGCCGAAAAATACTGTTCGGCCAGCATCATCCTGGGCAAAACAGCCGAAATGACGCACGACTTCGAAATCATCGAAGAGCCGGCCAGCGCAAGCTGAATACCGCTTGAACGGCAGCTCGCCGTTCAAGCCTCGGCGGCGGCGTCCTCTTCCAGCCACTCCAGCGCCATGGCCGGGTCGTCGAACACACGCAATTCGGCATCGACGAACAGGCGATTCAGCCAGGAAATCCAGATCATCCATTCGTCACTGGTGACCACCGAAATCTTGCGGAAATCGTAGCGATGTTCGCGTGAAAAACGGATTTCCTCCCACACCACATCCAGCGTGTAGTCCGTCATGTCACGCAGATCGAGGAGCAATTTGACGCCGCCCTCGAAGGTGATGCTGTGCTCGACGTTCTGTTCGAAATCCCGGTAGTCGGCCAGCGTGAATTCGCCCATGACTGAAGCGGATATCAAATTTTCCTGAGTGTTGATGGCGATCATTGCGCAGTCCTTTCGTTGAGTTGTGCAGCCAGCACGCCGGCCAGCACGGTCATTGCGATACCCATCCACGCCATTATCGGCATTTCCACCTCGAAGACCAGAACATCGAGAATGCTGGCAAATACCACGGTGCTGTAGGCAAAACTGGCCACCACCACCGTTTGCCCGGTGCGATAGGCGCGCGTCATCGCCAACTGGCCCAGGGTGGCGAAAACGCCGAGTGCAAGGATCAAGCCGACCTGCTCCAGATTGAGCACCGGATGCCAACCACTGTCGACGCTGACCAGCACACTGGCACCGATACCGCAGACCAGTGCAAACCAGAACACTGTGCGCCATTCCGGCTCATGCAAACGCCCCAGTTTGCGCACATGGATGTAGGCAAACGCCGCCATGACGCCGGAGAACAGGCCGACCAGGCCGGCAACCAGATCACCCGCCGGCGTTTGCCAGGGCCTCAGCAACAGCAGGACGCCGACAAAACCAGCCGCCACCGTAGCGTATTGCACCGGCCTGGGGCGCTCGCCCAGTTGCCATGGCATCAACAGCGCCAGAAACAGCGGCGAGGTGTAATTCAGCGTCATCGCCACTGCCAGTGGCAATCGCGCCAGCGCGTAGAAAAACGTCGCCAGCGCGACGAAACCGATTAGCCCACGACGTATCTGCAGGCCGGTATGCGCACCAAGAATCGCCAGATTTCCGCGCAAACCGTGATGTAACGCCATGCCCCCCAGCATCAACAACAAGCCGACCAGCGAACGGTAGAACACCATTTCATGGCTGGAGAACCAGGCCACCCCGAGTTTGACGAAGACCCCCATCAGCGCAAAACACGCCCCCGCGAGCAGCATCCAGGCGGAACCCATGCTCAGTCCGAAACCTGAGTTTTGGCGGTCAGCTCCGGCGCCTGCAAGGCGCGCGTTGCCTGATCCAGCGTCACGCATTCAGCTAATGCTTTGCCTTCCGGCGCCACCTGCAATTCCTCGAACTTGCGCGCCGTCACCAGCACCCGCGTTTCCAGCGAACCGGTGGCGTCGTTGTAGGCCTTCACCGCCTGGCCGAGGTTCTTGCCGACGCTGTTCCAGTGTTCGCCCAGCTTCGACAAACGCTCATACAACAAAGCACCGAGCTGGCTGACCTGGCGCGCATTCTCGGCCAGCGCTTCCTGCCGCCAGCCGTAATAGACCGCCTTCAGCAAGGCCAGCAGTGTGGTCGGCGTCGCCAGAATCACCTTCTGCGCGCTGGCGTATTCGATCAACTCCGGGTCTTGCTGCAAGGCCGCGCTGAAGAATGCCTCGCCAGGCAGGAACATCACGACGAACTCCGGCGACTGCTCGAACTGATCCCAGTAACTCTTGCCGGCCAATTGCTGGATGTGCGTGCGCACATGCTGCACGAAGCGCACCAACGCACGGCCGCGCGCGTCCTCGTGTTCCGCCTCCACCGCCTCCAGATAGGCCGCCACCGGCGTTTTCGAATCGAGCACCAGCGTCTTGCCACCGGGCAGACGCACCAGCATGTCCGGCCGGCGGCCATCGGCGCTGCTTTCCTGTTCATAAAAATCGCAGTGTTCCAGCATGCCGGCCATCTCGACCACCCGCTTCAACTGCACCTCGCCCCAGCGACCGCGTACCTCGGGCCGCCGCAGCGCGGACACCAGTCGCCCGGTTTCCAGCTTGAGTTCCTGTTGCACGCCGAACAGATTCTTCACCTGCTCGCTGAGTTGGCCGTAACTCTCGGCGCGCGCCTTCTCCAGCGCCTGGGTCTGTCCGGCCAGCTTGGCCAATTCCTCCGACAACGGCTTCACCAAGCCGGCGACCGCTTGCTGCCGCGCCGCCAGATCGCCCTTCGCCGTCTCCTGGAACAGCGCCAGATTCTGCGTCGCCAGATCGAGAAACGCCTGGTTGTTGCGCGCCAGCGCCTGCGCCGAGAGTGCATTGAACGCATCCGCCAGTTGCGTTTCTGCTGCTGCAACCAGCAAGCGTCGCTCTTCGCCACCGCGCCGCTCCTGATCCAGTTGCTGCCTCAAGCCGGCAGCCTGCTCGCGCAGTTGAGCCACATCCGCCAGCCAGCGGCCGCGCTGCCAGAACAGAAGCAACAGCCCGAGGGCCAGACCGGCAAGCGCCGCAAACAGAATTTCCATATCAATCTCCGAGTCGGCACGATGATAACCGTGGCTCGCCGCATCACGCGGGTTGAACTCGCTCGCATCCTCAGTCACGATGCGGACCCTTTGTTCAATCCTTGTTGAATCCATCCAACGTGTCCGATCACTTCGATATTGTCATTCTCGGCGGCGGCCTCAATGGCGCTGCGTTGGCCAGCGCATTGAAAAACGGGCCGCACAGCGTCGCCCTGGTGGAGCCGCAGCCACCCGCCCCCATCGGACCAGACAGCGTCTGGGACAGCCGCATCTACGCTTACAGCCCAGGCAACGTCGAGTGGTTGAAAGCCCTCGGCGGATGGGGAGAACCCGTGCGGGCGCAAGCGGTTTACGCGATGAAGATTCATGGCGACACCGCCGGCCGCCTGACCTTCGACGCGATCGACGCCGGCCTGCCCGAACTGGCCTGGATAGCCGAAAACAGCCGCCTACAAAGCGCGCTCTGGCAGACCTTGATCGGGCACCCGAATATTCGCCTGCTGAACACCCCCGCCAGCGCGGTGACCTGGGATGTCGGCAAAGCCCCGCGCCATCAATTGCATCTCGGCAACGGCGACACGATCACCACCGACCTGCTGATCGGTGCCGATGGCGCGCTGTCCTGGCTGCGCACGCAGGCCGGTATCGGCTTTGATGAAGAAGATTACAAACACATCGGCGTCGTCGCCAATTTCGAAACGGAAAAACCGCATCGCGGCAGCGCGTTTCAGTGGTTCCGTCCGGATGGCGTGCTCGCCTATCTGCCGCTGCCGGGCAATCGCATCTCGATGGTCTGGTCGACACCACCGGAGCACGCCGCCGAATTGAAGTCGCTGCCACTGGATGAACTGGCGCGTCGCGTTACAGAAGCCGGCACCGGCGCACTTGGCAAGCTGACCTGCATCACACCCGCCGCCGGCTTCCCACTGAAACGTCGCCGCGCGCATGAATGGGTGCGACCGGGCCTGGCATTAATTGGCGATGCCGCGCATACCGTGCATCCGCTCGCCGGCCAGGGCGTCAACCTTGGTTTTCGAGATTCACGCCTGCTCGCCGAGGTTCTGGCAAGCGGCGGCAATGCCGGAGAAGTCGGCCGCCTGACGGCTTATGCCGCGCGACGCATGGAAGATGTTGCTTCGATGCAATTCACCACCGGCAGCCTGAAGAAACTTTTTGCGCGTGAAGACAGCCTGAGTAGTGCCCTACGTAACTGGGGCATGAGCCTCGCCAACCAGATTCACCCGATCAACCAGGCATTGACCCGTCACGCCGTCCTTTAATCCACTCTGGAGTATTCATGAAACTCACCCTGACCGCCTTGCTGCTGGCATGCGTCATCCCCTTCACCAGCGCCGCTCGGGCGGCAGACAGCGATATCAAGAAATCCATCGAAGGCAGCTTCCCCGGCACCAAAATCACCAGCATCAGCAAATCGCCGATCAACGGCGTGTTCGAAGTCGTCACCCAAAGCCCGCAAGGCCCGCTGGTGATCTATGCCGATTCGATGGGCCAGCACTTGCTGATCGGCGACCTGCTCAACGTCGCCAGCAAGCGCAATCTGACCAGCGAACGCATGGAAAAGCTGACCGCAATCAAATGGGAAAGCCTGCCGCTGCAGAATGCCATCAAGATTGTCAAAGGCGACGGTTCTCGCAAACTGGCCGTGTTTTCCGACCCGGATTGCCCCTATTGCAGGAAGGCGGAAGCCGAATTCGCCAAACTGGATAACGTCACCATCTACACCTTCGCCTATCCGCTCGCGATGCACCCGGACGCCGGCCGCAAATCGAAACTGGTCTGGTGCAGCAAGGACCGCGCCCAAGCCTGGCAAGACCTGATGCTGAAAAACGTGGTGCCTGGCGGCAAAGCCGACTGCGACGACCCGCTGGAAGAAAACCTCGCGCTGGGCGCAAAACTCCGCATCGACGGTACACCTGCGTTGATTTTCGAGAATGGCAAGCGCGTTCCGGGCTATGTCGATGCCAAACGCCTGGAAACCATGCTGAATGGCGCTTCGGCCCGCAAGGTCAGCACCAAGAACTGATCGATGTAAATACAACGGAGTCCGACGCTGACCAGCGCCGGACTCCGTCAGCACCGAATGCGTGCGGCATTCGCAGATGATCAGAAGTAAGCCTCATCCTTCATCGCTTCTTCCCGAATCAGTTTCTGCGCTTCACGCGCCAGCGCGCGCATCACTGTTGTCGCGGTTTGCATCCCTTCCGCCGCCATGCCACCGACCACCGGCGCCACCTTTGCGGCTAGTTGCTTCGCATCGATACCCTGCATCAAATTGCACGAACCGCCACCGGCATTCGCCATTCCGCTCATGCCACCCATGCCACCCATGCCGCCCATTCCGCCCATCATGCCCATCCCGGCGGCCCGACTGCCTTCCAGAAAGCCGCGCTGGAATTGCACCGCTTCCCACTGTTCACGCATCATCTTGCCAGCCTGCATGGGCGAAATTTCACCGCTGCGCAAACCTTGCTCGATACGTTCCATCTGCTGATTCAGACGCGACTCCATCACATTCATCATAGCCGTGCCGGCATCGCCATTGTTCATGCGCGGCGCTGTGATGGCCGGGTTTGCCTGCGGCGCAGATGCAGAGCCGAACAAGCAAGATCCGTTATCGGCTTGCGCCAGGCCGGTCCCCAAAGACAAGGAAACCAGCGTACAAAGGCTTAAAGTTTTCAACATCGAAGTGGTTTTCATGACATGACTCCTGAAAAAATCCCGCTTGCAGGATGCGAAGCAGGTGAAGCCAGTCTGAGCAGTGCGTGTAAGCCGAAAGTGTGCAGTCTGTAGTAGAAATGTAATGAGATGTTTCAACCAGTCACGAACACCAAGCAGGATGCGATGCCAAGCACAGTCAGAACCCGGCTCCGCAAAGCCACCCATTCCGCACACGTCCGGCTGAACCGGAATCCGACGCTGCACCGTTTGACCGAAGCCGATCTGACGCTCGCTGACTATGTCAAGGTCGTCCAAGCCTATGACCTTTTCTACAAACGACTGGAAACACGCATTGCCCAGGCAGCACCCTTGATTGATGACGCTTTCCCCTATGTGTCGCGCGAAAAGGCGGGATGGCTGGCAACCGATCTGGACAAACTCGGCATCGTCACCCCAGCCCATCCGCCGTCGGCGGAAACGGAATGGGATTTCGGCGTGATCGACAACATTGGTCAACTCGCCGGCGTTTTGTACGTGATCGAAGGCTCCACGCTGGGCGGACAAATAATCGTCCGCCATCTGGGAAAAAACCTCGGCCTGACCCGCGAATCCGGCGCCCGCTTCTTTCATGGATACGGCGCCGATACCGAAGCCTGCTGGCAAGAATTCTGCTTCTGGCTGGAATCATTGAGCCTGCAACACAACCAGATCGAGCGTGCAGAGCAGGCCGCCCGAACCCTGTTCAGCAAACTCGAAACCTTGCTCGCTGCGTACTATTGATCCGGCCAGGTTTATCCGAGATTGACCACCGTCCAAATAAACCAACCTACCTAAATCAAATCCACCGATTGAACAATCACGTTTAATTTGTGCCGGATCAATAAAGGCTCCGGCTAAAGGCTCCGGCTATAAGCGCCAGGAACTCCCCCTGGGGTAAAGTCCGCCGCTCGTGCCGGCTGGCACCAAAATGAATAACAAACTTGTTATGGCCCTGAAGAAATCCGAACTTTATTCCTCCCTCTGGAAGTCTTGCGACGAGCTGCGCGGCGGCATGGATGCCAGCCAGTACAAGGATTACGTCCTCATCCTGCTGTTCGTCAAATACGTCTCCGACAAATACGCCGGTGACCCGAATGCCCTGATCGACGTGCCTGCCGGCGGTGGCTTCGCCGACATGGTGGCGGCCAAGGGCAGCAAGGAGATTGGCGACAGGATCAACAAGATCATCGGCAGGCTGGCCGACGCCAACGACAGCCTCAAGGGTGCGATCAACGTCGCCGACTTCAACGATGAGGAAAAGCTCGGCAAGGCCGATGCCATGGTGCAGCGGCTGACCAGGCTGGTCGCCATTTTCGAGGGGCTGGATTTCGGCGGTAACCGTGCCGAAGGCGACGACCTGCTGGGCGACGCCTACGAATACCTGATGCGCCACTTCGCCACCGAATCGGGCAAGAGCAAGGGGCAGTTCTACACCCCGGCGGAAGTCTCGCGCGTCATGTCGATGGTCATCGACCTGGGCAAGGCTGGCCATGCCGCGCAGAGCATCTACGACCCCACCTGCGGCTCCGGTTCGCTGCTGCTGAAAGCCCACGACGAAGCCAGGAACCGCACCGGGCTGGACCTGGCGCTGTACGGGCAGGAAATGGATAACGCCACCTCGGCGCTGGCAAGGATGAACATGGTGCTGCACGACTGCCCGACGGCGGAAATCTGGCAGGACAACACCCTCTCGCACCCGCACTTCAAGCAGGCCGACGGCGGCCTCAAGACTTTCGACTTCGTGGTCGCCAATTTCCCGTTCTCGGTCAAATCCTGGACCAGCGGCCTCGACCCGGCCAACGACCTGTATGGCCGTTTCGACTTCGGCGTCCCGCCGGCCAAGAACGGCGACTACGCCTTCCTGCTGCACATCCTCACCTCGCTCAAGAGCACCGGCAAGGGCGCGGTGATTCACCCGCACGGCGTGCTGTTCCGGGGCGGTGCCGAGGCGGTGATCCGCAAGAACCTCGTTAGGCGCGGCTTCATCAAGGGCATCATCGGCCTGCCCGCCAACCTGTTCTACGGCACCGGCATTCCCGCCTGCATTCTGGTGCTGGACAAGGAAGGCGCTGCCGGGCGAGGAGTTGGCAACGGCGGCATCTTCATGGTCGATGCCAGCAAGGGCTTCATCAAGGACGGCAACAAGAACCGGCTGCGGGCGCAGGACATCCACAAGATCGTCGATACCTTCACCCGTCAGTTGGAAACGCCCAAGTATTCGCGTCTGGTGCCGCTGGCCGAGATCGAAGCCAATGACTTCAACCTGAACCTGCCACGCTACATCGACAGCACCGAACCGGAAGATGTGCAGGACATTGAAGCCCACCTCAAGGGCGGCATCCCCAACGCCGACATCGACGGCCTTGCCGCCTACTGGCAAGCGTTCCCCAACGTGCGCCGCGAACTCTTCGCCGACGATGCGCGCCCCGGCTCCAGCCAGCCCAAAATCGAAGCCAGCCAAGTCAAAGCCGCCATCTTCGCCCACCCCGAATTCACCGCCTTCAACCAGACGGTGACCGCGCTGTTCGGCACCTGGAAAGCGGCCAACACCCTGCTGCTCACCGGCATCAAACAAGGTGACCGCCCCAAGGCGCTGATCGAGACGCTCGCCGAAAGCCT
>CAMDHJ010000095.1 GCA_945897865.1 Tepidiphilus sp. J10 | reverse complement strand
ATAAGACTGGGTAGGTTATCATACGCCGCTATTTTTCCGACCCCTTGAGACCCTTACATGTTCGGACTCCTCCGCGGCTACTTTTCCACTGATCTGGCCATCGATCTGGGAACTGCCAATACTCTTATCTACGTCCGCGGTCGCGGCATTGTGTTGAATGAACCTTCTGTCGTCGCCATTCGTCAGGAAGGCCTGACCGGCAAAAAAACCATTCAGGCTGTCGGTATCGAAGCCAAGATGATGCTGGGCCGCACGCCCGGCAATATCCAGGCGATTCGACCGATGAAAGATGGCGTCATCGCTGATTTCAACGTCACTGAGCAGATGCTCAAGTTCTTCATCAAGAAGGTGCATCCGAAGCAGATGTTCCATCCGAGTCCGCGCATCATCATCTGTGTGCCATCCGGCGCGACTCAGGTCGAGCGCCGCGCGATCCGCGAATCGGCGATCGGCGCCGGAGCACGTCAGGTCTATCTGATCGAAGAACCGATGGCAGCGGCGATTGGTGCCGGCATGCCGGTGGCGGAAGCTACGGGTTCAATGGTGGTTGATATCGGTGGCGGTACGACGGAAGTCGGTGTCATCTCGCTCGGCGGCATGGTGTATTCCACTTCGGTGCGGGTCGGTGGCGACAAGTTCGACGAAGCCATCATCAATTACATCCGCCGCAACTACGGCATGCTGATCGGCGAAGCCACTTCCGAAATGATCAAGAAGGAAATGGGGTCAGCTTTCCCGGGTTCGGAAGTGCGCGAAATGGAGGTCAAAGGCCGCAACATGGCCGAAGGCATTCCACGCAGCTTCACCATCACCAGCAACGAAATCCTGGAAGCATTGACCGATCCGCTCAACACCATCGTGTCGGCGGTCAAATCAGCGCTGGAACAGACACCGCCGGAACTGGGCGCCGATATTGCCGACAAGGGCATGGTGCTGACTGGCGGCGGCGCACTGCTGCGTGACCTGGACCGCTTGCTGATGGAAGAAACCGGGTTGCCGGTGATCGTCGCGGAAGACCCGCTGTCTTGTGTCGTGCGCGGCTCCGGCCGGGCGCTGGAAGAGATGGACCGGTTGTCCACGGTTTTCACCAACGACTGATGTGAAAGGTGATGGGTGAAAGGTGATTCGCCGCTGCGCGGCTCAGGTGAATCGTGAAAAGTGCACACCTGACGTTTCACTCTTCACGTTTCACCCTTCACGTTTCACCCTTCACGTTTCACCTGCGGCGCAGCCGTTTCACGATTCACCAGCGGCACAACAGTAACCCTGTCTCTTCTTCTCCCAGCCGCCATCCATGTCACGCGCCCCTCACGCCCCCCTGTTTATTCGGGAGATGCGGCTGCCCACTCGCTTCAGTCTGTATATTCTGGTGTGTCTGTTCCTGCTTGGCATGGATGCCCGTTATGCCACCTTGAACAGTGTGCGCAGCGGACTCAATGCGATCATTCATCCGGTACAGATTGCGCTTGCCCAACCTTGGGAATGGCTGCTTGGCATGGGCGGTTTTTTCGTTGCGCATGGTGAACTGGCGTCTGAGAACAATCGACTCAAGCGACAGCAGGAATTGCTTGCAGCCAGTTTGGGCGATCGGATTGCCATCGAGGCGGAAAATACGCAACTGCGGGCTTTGATGGCGTTACCGCCGCGCCCGGGATTTACCCTGTTGCCAGGTGAAATCATCGAAGCTTCTACTGACCCGTTTACGCGCAAAGTCATCATCAATCGCGGCTCGGAACACGGCATCGCAGCTGGTTGGCCGGTGGTTGATGCAAATGGCCTGGTAGGCCAGATCACCCGGGTGTATCCGTGGAGCGCGGAAGTTTCCTTGTTGACTGACCGCAACCAGGGAGCGCCGGTACAGAACATGCGGAATGGCTTGCGGATCATTGTTTCTGGTCAGGGGTCGGATAATTTTCTCGAAGTCCGGTTTCTCGACATGCATGCCGATTTGCAACCGGGTGATCTGCTTTATACCTCGGGTATCGACGGCATCTACCCGGCCGGGATCCCGGTAGCGCGCGTGGTGAATACCGATCCGCCCCATCACACGCCTTTTGCGCGCGCGCTGTGCCAGCCGCTTGGTGGTGTCGGCCGCTACCGTCACATGGCGATCCTGGTGCCGACCGCGCCGCCGGCTGGCGTAGAAAAACACCTTGATGCTGCATCGATGAAGAAGTCGAAATGAACACACGACCCTTATTGCCGCAGGGCGCCGAACTGGTGCATCCGCCAACACGCAAAAAGGTCTACATCAGCCTGTTGCTGGCTTTTTCTTTCACCCTGTTGCCGTGGATGGAGCAAATCCGTTGGCTGGTGCCGGATTTCACCTTGATGGCATTGCTCTACTGGAATATCCGGTCGCCCCGGATTGCCTCGCTGAGTGCCGCTTTCAGTCTGGGTTTGTTGACCGATGTCGCGCGCGGCGTGGTGTTTGGACTGAATGCGCTGGCCTACTGCATCGCAACCTTCATCGTGTTGCTGCTGCAACGACGGCTGGAAGGCTTTGATGTGCCGCGTCAGTCCTTGCAACTATCCCCGATCCTGATCGGCAAGGAAATGTTGGTTCTGGCTCTCGGTCTCGCCATGGGGCGTGGTGATGCCGATTGGCGCTGGCTTGCTGCCGGCATCGTGGCGGCACTGCTGTGGCCGCTTTTCGCCTGGCTGGTTGATCGCCTCACCTCGCAAGCCCCGGCAACCCGGCAAACGCCGTTGTAGGCGTGCGCTGACTTCATGCTGCGTCTGATCAACCCACGCCAGGAGTTACTGCGCTATCGCCGGCGCATGGAAATTGCCGGTGCGATTGCCGCTGTGATGTTTGTCGGGCTGTTCAGCCGTTTCATCTGGTTACAGGTGGTGCATTTCGAGCACTACCACGCATTGGCGGAAAATAATCGGATCTCGCTGGTGCCGGCACCGCCTTCGCGCGGCGTGATTTACGACCGGAACAATACCGTACTGGCGCAAAATTTTTCCGCCAGTACTTTGGAAATCACACCTTCCAAAGCCGGAAAGCTGGATGCGACGATTGACCGCTTGAGTGAGGTCATCACGATCACTCCGGGTGACCGCAAACGGTTCAAGAAAATGCTCGCCGAGAGCAAGAACTTCGAAAGTATCCCGATCCGCAATCTGCTCAGCGAAGAGGACGCCGCCCGGTTTTCGGTAAATCGCTATCGTTTTCCCGGCGTCTCGATCAAGGCGCGGCAATTTCGCCAATACCCGCAGGGAGCCGCCTTCTCGCATGTGGTTGGCTATATTGGGCGGATTGGCGACAAGGATGAAGCGCGCCTGGAGGAGCGTGGGGTTACCGCAAATTACAAAGGGACTGACCACATCGGAAAACTCGGCCTGGAAGCGCGTTATGAATCCTGGTTACATGGACGCACCGGCATCGAAAAGGTGGAAACGGACTCCGGCGGGCGTGCGGTTCGCGTTTTGTCGCGCACGCCAGCTGTCCCAGGCTACAACCTGCATCTGCATCTGGATGCCAAATTGCAGGAGATCGCGGAAAAGGTATTTGGTGATTACCGGGGTTCGCTGGTTGCACTTGATCCGCGCAATGGCGGTGTTCTTGCGCTGATCTCGAAACCCGGCTTCGATCCCAACCTGTTTGTCGATGGCATTGATGTCGCGACCTGGCGTGAATTGAACGATTCCCTTGATCGGCCGCTGATCAATCGTGCTTTGCGCGGCGTCTATCCGCCGGGGTCAACGATCAAACCATTCATGGGACTGGCGGGACTGGAGCTGGGCATCCGCAAGCCAAACGATGTCATTTCTGACCCGGGATATTTTACGCTGCCCGGCAGCAGCCATCGCTACCGCGACTGGAAAAAGGATGGTCATGGCATGGTCGACCTGAAGCGTTCGATCGTCATTTCCTGTGACACTTACTATTACGGCTTGGCGCAACAAATGGGCATCGAGCGGATGGCTGGTTTTCTCTCGCATTTCGGTTTTGGCAAGAAATCGGAGATTGATCTGGATGGCGAATTGTCCGGCCTGATGCCAACCCCGGCCTGGAAGAAGAAACGCTTCAAGCAACCCTGGTGGCCGGGAGAAACCGTGGTGGCCGGGATCGGCCAGGGCTATGTGCTGGCCACGCCGATGCAGTTGGCGGTTGCCACCATGACTTTGGCCAATAATGGCGTGGTCTACAAACCTCAACTATTGCGCGCCTGGCGCGACCCGGCGACTAACAAAATGTACTACGCCGCGCCGCAGATCATCGAGCGGATCAAGTTTGATCCGAAGCATCTGCGGGCGGTCAAGGAAGCCATGGTCGATGTCACCCGCCCTGGCGGCACGGCTTCCATCGCCGGCGCCAATACGCCGTATCTCTTTGCCGGCAAGACGGGGACTGCGCAAGTTGTCGGTATCAAGCAGGGGGCGCGTTACATCGAAAGTCAGGTGCAGGCGCGGCATCGCGACCATGCCTTGTTCATTTCCTTCGCCCCAGCGGACGATCCCAAGATCGTCATTGCCGTGATGGTTGAAAATGGCGGTCATGGCGGTTCAATCGCGGCGCCGATTGCGCGCAAGGTGACCGACTACTGGTTGCTTGGGAAACTGCCGAAGGTGTATGAGCCCGTCTTGCCAGAGACCGCGATTGAAACTGAGAGCGAAAATGAGGGCGAAACGTCTGAGGACACTGCAGTGATGCCAATCACGGGGGCGTAGAGTGATTTTCCAGTGGATGCGGCATATCGTCCGCTATCTCGATGGGCCGATGATCGGTTTTCTGATGCTGCTACTGATGGCCAGCGTCTCGGTGGTGTTCAGTGCCAGCGGCGAAAATAGCGACCGGGTTTTTTCCCACCTGAGCAACATGGGGGTGGCATTGACAGCCATGCTGCTGGTTTCGCACATTCCGCCACAACGTTTGATGCAGTTCGCGCTGCCGATCTACATTGTCGGCATTCTGTTATTGCTTGGTGTCGCCTTGTTCGGCGTGCTGGTCAATGGCTCGCGCCGCTGGTTGGAACTCGGCTTCACGCGCATTCAACCCTCCGAATTGATGCGGCTGGCGGTACCGATGATGTTGGCCTGGTATTTTCACTACAAACAGGAAACCTTGCGCGGACGCGACTATGTGTTTGCCGCCCTGATGTTGGTGATTCCGGTTGCATTTATAGCCAGGCAACCAGATCTTGGAACCTCGCTCTTGATTTCTGCTTCAGGTTTCTATGTCCTGTTTCTCGCCGGCCTGTCCTGGAAAGTAATTGCCGGCGCAGCGATCGCGGCTGGCTCGGCTCTACCGTTGGCGTGGCACTATTTGTTGCACGACTATCAACGCCAGCGGGTATTGACCTTGATCGATCCGTCTGCAGATCCGCTCGGTGCGGGTTACCACATCATCCAGGCCACGATTGCTGTGGGCTCCGGCGGTGTTGCCGGCAAGGGCTGGATGATGGGCACACAGACGCATCTTGATTTCCTGCCGGAACGCAGCACCGACTTCATTTTTGCAGTGTTTTCGGAGGAGTTCGGCCTGATCGGCAATCTCTTTCTGTTGCTGCTCTATGCCGCCATCATCTGGCGGGGCATGCATTTGGCCATCGGCGCACCTTCCTTGTTTGGCCGTTTGCTGTCGGGCGCCATCATTTTGACCTTCTTTACTTACGCGTTCGTCAACATGGGCATGGTGTCCGGAATCCTGCCGGTAGTCGGCGTACCGCTACCGCTGGTCAGTTATGGTGGAACCTCGATGCTGACGGTAATGGTCGGGTTCGGAATTCTGATGAGTGCCGCAATGCATAAAAAGCTTGTAAAAACATAGCGTATGCGAGCTACACTTGTAGCGTTTTCTCATGTTTTTACAGTAAAAGTGGGCGTCCCATGAAAATTCACCGTCCCAATTCATGCTTTCCCTTGGTGGCTGCAACCGGGCCAAATAAATATGCATTGCCGCTTGGACTCGTACTGGGTCTCGCATTGGCGGGTTGCGCCAACGTCAATACCAAGACCAGCGAGACTGAGCGTGCCAGTGTGCCAAGCAAGCAGGCTGATGCGAGCAAAGCGGTGGTACCGCCTTTCAAAGGTGGCCGCTATTACAAGAATGATGGCCCGGGCGCAAATCCGCCGGTGAATCTGGATGACGTTCCCGATGCCGTACCCAAGCCCGAGCCGTTCAATCGAAACACCAGCAGGGCCTACAAGGTCATGGGCAAACGCTATGTGCCCTTGGCCGACAACATCGACTACAAAGCGCGTGGCCTGGCATCGTGGTATGGCCGCAAGTTTCACGGCAACGCCACGTCGATCGGTGAGCCTTATGACATGTATGCGATGACCGCTGCGCATCCGACCTTGCCATTGCCCAGTTATGCCCGCGTCACCAACCTGGAAAATGGCAAGAGCGTGGTGGTGCGGGTCAACGACAGAGGACCATTTCACCCCGGCCGTATCATCGACCTGTCCTATACCGCCGCGCACAAGCTGGATGTTCTTAAGGATGTGACAGAGGTTGAAGTGGCCGCTGTGCTGCCAGACTTGGCGCCGACTTCCTTTGCCGGCCTTGCGACGGAGGACGTCACCCTGGCATCAGTGCAGACCCAAGCGGTTTCTGTACCTCAAGTGGAATTGGAGAATGCTGTTTCCGCCCGCGTGGATGCAGAAGAAAGTGTCTATCTGCAACTTGGCGCATTCGGCAATCAAGCTGCTGCAGATAAGCTGATGGCGCAGGCTACAGCCAAGCTATCAAGTGATTTCCCCAGCGTCATTCGCCTTGAATCGAATGGACTTTACAAGGTGCAGGCAGGGCCATTTGCCGATGCCAAGACAGCTGATCAGGTCGCAGTATTGATCAAGAATGATCTTGGAATACAGGTATTCAAGGTTTCAGTCGCCACACCGGCGCCGGTGATCGCGGAACCCAAATACATTTCGAACGCCTCGGGGTTATATCTGCAACTGGCGGCATTCTCCAGCCCTGACGCTGCGGAAGCACTGGCTGGCCGGATCAAGCTTCGGTTTGGCACTGAACTTCCGGGTCTGGATCAGATCAATGTGGGCAGTTTGTTCAAGCTCCAGGCTGGGCCATTTGCCAGCCCGGCTGATGCTGAGCGAATTTCTCTAGCGTTTATGCAGGATTTTGGCGTCAAGCCATTTCGCGTTAATCGCTGATCAGAACGCAGGGTTCCAACCGGTAGCGGCCTCTCGAAGCGTGGCCGGACGGCAAACCATTTTCCATTCAATTATTTTCCGACATGCAGGTATACAGCTTGAAATCCCGACTCGTCATTTGCTTTGCCTTACTCGTCGCGGCCTTTTCCTCCATATCAAACGCTGCATTGCCAGTGCCTCCGGCGCCTCAGATCGAGGCAAACGCGTGGATTCTGATCGATTACGACAGTAATAAAGTGTTGGCCGAAAACAAGCCGGATAAAAAGATCGAACCCGCCTCACTGACCAAATTGATGACCGCCTACCTTGCATTCAGTGCCATCAAGGAAGGGCGATTGCAACTCGATCAGCGCTTGCCGGTATCTGACAACGCCTGGCGAGCGGAAGGATCGCGCATGTTTCTTGATCCGAAACAGCCCGCCTCGGTCGACGATTTGTTGAAAGGCGTCATCGTTCAGTCTGGCAATGACGCCTGCATTGTGTTGGCTGAAGCCATCGCCGGTACCGAAGATAGCTTTGCCTCGATGATGAATGCGATGGCGAAGAAACTGGGTATGAAGCAGACGAATTTCCTCAATTCGACTGGCTTGCCACACCCACGCCACTTGACCACGGCGCGTGATCTGTCTTTGCTTGCCAGCGCCTTGATTCGTGATTTTCCCGAGTTCTACAAAATCTATTCATTGCAGGAATTCAAGTACAACAACATCACCCAACCCAACCGCAATCGACTGTTGTTCATCGATCCCAGCGTCGACGGCTTCAAAACCGGCCATACCAACAGTGCCGGATATTGCCTGATCGCCTCGGCGAAGCGTGAAAAGCGGCGTTTGCTGTCAGTTGTGCTGGGTGCCAAATCGGATGCCGCGCGCGCGATGGAAAGCCAGAAACTGCTTAATTTCGGCTTCCAGTTTTACGAGACAGTGAAACTTTATCCAGCCAATCAAGCCGTCTCGAAACTGCGCTTGTACAAAGGCACCCTGAGTGAAGTCAAAGCCGGATTCCTTAGCGATCTGCATGTCACCGTGCCACGCGGCACCGGCAAACGCATCCAGGCCCAGATGGTCTCGCAGCAACCCCTGCTGGCGCCGATCAAGCGTGGACAGCAATTGGGCACCTTGCGCTTGACGGTGGATGGTCAGGCGGCTGGCGAATACCCCATGCTGGCATTGGAAAGCGTGCCCGTCGCCGGTATTCTTGGGCGTGGCTGGGACAACATCCTGTTGATGTTCAAATAAACAGTCTGCATGCGTCGCCATGACGACTGTCTATCTCAATGGCCAATATCTAGCGCTTGAAGAAGCCCGCATCCCGGTGATGGACCGGGGCTTTCTGTTTGGCGACGGCGTTTATGAAGTCATTCCGGTATACGACCGGCAACCTTTTCGGCTGCATGAGCATTTGGCGCGCCTACAAGATAGCCTGGATGGCATTCAACTGGAAAATCCGCATTCCCCTGCTGAATGGGAAAACCTGATCGATCGGATTGTCGAATCCGCCGAATGGCCGGATCAAGGCGTCTACCTGCAAGTCACTCGCGGCCCGGGGCCGCGCGACCATGCTTTTCCCAAGATCGTGAACCCCACGGTTTTTATCATGCCGATGCAACTCAGCCCACCCGCCGCCGAGGCGGTTGAGCAAGGCGTCAGCGCCATCACCTGCCTTGATAATCGTTGGCTGCGCTGTGATCTGAAGGTCACCTCGCTGCTGCCCAACGTGCTGCTGCGTCAGCTATCCGTCGATGCCGGCTGCGCTGAAACAATCCTGCTCCGCGATGGGCAGTTGATCGAGGGATCGGCCAGCAGCGTGTTCATTGTGTTGGATGGCATCTTGCTTGCTCCACCCAAATCCAATCTGATGCTGCCCGGCATCACCTACGACGTGGTACTCGAACTGGCGGCGGCGGCCAAGATGCCGCATCAGATCAGGCCGATATCGGAAGCCGAATTGCGCCAGGCGAGCGAAATCTGGCTTACGTCCTCGACCAAGGAAGTCATGCCAGTGACCAAGCTCGATGGCCAAAATGTCGGCAGCGGGCAGCCCGGTCCGCAGTTCCGCCAAATGCACGCCCACTACCAAGCCTTCAAACACCGCATCATGCGGAGAAGGAACGCCACATGAACGAAGACATGAACGATCAAGCAAACGACGCCGAAACCCCGGATACGCTGCTTGAATTCCCCTGCGAATTCCCGGTCAAGATCATGGGCGAACGGCGGGATGACTTTGCCCAAAGCATGATCGCCATCGTGCTGCGCCATGCCCCCGATTTCATTGCGGAAAGCGTCGAAATGCGTGCCTCATCAGGGGGGAAATATCTTTCCATCACCTGCACCATTCGCGCCACATCGAAGCCGCAACTGGACAACCTGTATCGCGAATTGACCGCACACCCGCTGGTAAAAGTCGCACTTTGATTGGGTAAAACGGTGCCAGAAGCCCCCCCCACCAAGCCAATCATCAAGCGACTTGGTCTGGTCGAATACGAAGCCACCTGGCGCGCGATGCAGGCATTCACCGCCAGCCGGTTGGCGGAAACCGCCGACGAAATCTGGCTGCTGCAACATCCGCCGGTGTTCACCCTCGGCATGGCCGGCAAGCGTGAACACCTGCTGGCCGACATCGGCATCCCGCTGGTGGCAATCGACCGTGGCGGCCAGATCACCTACCACGGCCCCGGCCAGATCATCATTTATCTCCTCCTCGATCTGAAACGTCTCGGCTTCGGCATCAAGGAACTGGTGCGGCGGATGGAGCAGGCAATCATCGATGTACTCAGCGAATCCGGTATCGAAGCGGAACGCCAGCCCGGCGCCCCCGGCGTCTACGTCGCCGGCGCCAAGATCGCCGCACTTGGCCTGCGGGTCAAGAACGGCTGCACCTACCATGGCCTCAGCCTGAATCTGGACATGGATTTGTCTCCCTTCCAGGCGATCAATCCATGTGGTTATGCTGGCATGGCGGTGACCCAAGTCCGCAACCTCGCCAGCAAACCAACCCCACAACCCGTTGAAGAAGCGCTGCTGGCTTGTTTGATGCGGCATCTGGGGTGGGTCTGAAAATAGTGGCAACACTTGAAACTGGCCGTAGCAACGCATCTAAGGTACGCCCAGTGATTTGATCCAGGCACCAAGCTCGCCGACGAGTGCGCCGACGAGTGCGTGGTTTGCCAACTGAAACATTCCTTCCCGCTTGTCTTGCTATAAAGAGTTGTAAGCCTGTTTCCCAGGCTTGCACTTGGCCCCGCGAGCTTTCCCATGACCCAAAAAACCCTGATCGTCAGCGCCCTCGGCGAAGAGAAACTGCTGCTTCCGTCCTTGGTCAACGCCGCCTTGACCGCCAATGATCGAGTCAAATACCTGTTCACGCTGCTACAGACTGCGCGTTCGCATGCCGACCATCCCAATGTCCCGGTGACTACCTTGAGCGCCGAGCGCCTGGCCGCGGGGGTGACCGATCCAGGCTTCGATGCCGCCGTGGTCGGGGCGCAGAAGCTGTCCGACGGGCGTTACCTGGTCCCGCGCGCCGATCTGGCCTTGCGGCTGATCGCCGAGGATCTCGGCCAGATGCTGGCGCCGCTGGTTCTGGCCGGCGGGGATCAAGCGAGCGTGTTTTCCAAGCGACATCAGGCGCTTGCCGACGATCCCCGTCTGGCTGAACGACAGACTTCAGAATCAGACACCCTGCGCGGCAGCAGTATCGAGGCGATGACCTCGGGCGATCGCAGCCGGGGCGATTCACCGCACCTGCTGGTGATGGACATGCACAAGGCGCTGAATCAGCTTCAGGTTGAAGTAGCGGGCGAGACCATCGACGGCGCCAGCGTGTATGACATCCGCAACAGCGACCGCGCGCTGATCAGCGCCTTCATGGCTGGCGTGGCGGCCACCCGTCCGCTGAAATTCGAACATCCCGGCCTCGCCACCACGGCTACCCGGGTCGGCGGCAAACTGGTATTGCAGAACGATATCGGCACCACCGATGCGCATGTTCTGGTGGTTCATGTCAGCGGCCGCGAGGTCAGCATCACCTATACCGATGTGCATTTGCCGCGCCTGCAGTTCTTCCAGAGTTTGTTCAAAAACAAGGGTGTGCTTTGGGAAGACACCAGCGCGCGCCAGGACAGTGGCATGGAAAGCGGCGTTTATCACCTCGGCCTTGGCCAAATCAGGTTGACCAACGCCCAGGCGCTGCGCGATTTTCTCCAGTTTCTCGGCTCGCGCCTGGTGTTTCTGATCGACTGGAATCGGGCGCGCAAACGCCTGCGCCCGTTCCTGCCGAAAGCGGAAACCCTGACGCTTTTGAAATGGGCTGCGGACGAGAACATCGGCCATATGGCCTTCCTCAAAGCCGGTGGTGAGCGGCTGCTGTACGACGCGATGGAATTCGCGCTGGCTGGCCGCATCCACCTGGGCGAAACCCTGTCGGACGCCCTCGGCCGCGAGCGCGCGCTTGAATTCATGCGCACCCTGTTCCGCGTCGCCGCCCTCCATCTGCTCGACGGCCGGCCAGTTTCCCTGGTCGAGGACGAGGTCAAGGCGGAGCTGGCGGGCTATGTCAGCAGCGCACAGGAAGACATGCTGGATATCGCCGTCGATCACGCCGGCTATCTGGTCGAACTCGCCAGCGGCATCCGCGACAGCATGGTCAGAGCGCGCGGCTCCGACTCGGCACACGTTCTCGCGACCAACGCGGAACGCGCCAAGGAATGGGAATCGCGCGCCGACGAGCAACTCAATGCCGCCCGTGCCGCCGCGCGTCGGGCCGATGGCATGAGCTTCTTCGCCGCGCTGATCGAAAGTGCTGACGATGTCGCCGACGACCTCGAAGATGCCGCTTTCAACCTGACGCTGAGCGTTGGCGCGAGGCAAGTTCAGATGCCACCGCCGCTGGCCGAACTGGCTGGCCATCTGGTTCAGGGCGCGCGGGAATACGTCATGTTGCTGGAAACGGCACGCCATATCCGGCGTGGCGGCTCGCGCGAGGACACCCAGGATTTCCTCGAAAGTTTCCATCGCATCGCCAGCCTGGAACACCAGTGCGACGACGCCCAGCGTGCGTTGAAGCGGGTGCTGCTGGCCGAGGCCGGCCGTTTTTCCGACCTCTATGGCGCGCTTGAGGCGGGGCGCAAGCTGGAACACGCCTCCGACCACTTGATGCGAGTCGCCATCACGCTACGCGCACATATCTTCGGGCAAGTCGTGGCAGGCGGCTGATCATGCAAAAACGTCATCACACCCCGGTGCAAGCGATCTACCCGATCGGCCGCAGCTTGCGCGGCACTGACGTAGCCGACCCGGCCAGCGTCGGCTTCAAGGCCTACAACCTGATGCGGATGAGCGCGATTGGCTTGCCGGTGCCACGCGGTTTCGTGCTGGGTACCGCTCACTGCCGCGCTTTCCTGAAGCACAAATTGCCCGAACTGCGCGGCCTTCTCGCCAGCCAGTTGCACGGCCTGGAAGCGGGCACTGGCCTGGTCTTTGGCGGCGAGCGCAAGCCCCTGCTGCTGTCGGTGCGCTCCGGCGCGCCGGTTTCCATGCCGGGCATGTTGGAGACGGTGCTCGATGTCGGCCTCAACAGCACCACGCTGCGCGGCTTCCTGCGCATGACCGGCAATCCGCGCCTGGTCTGGGATTCGTGGCGGCGCCTGATTCTGTCCTTCGCCGAAGTGGTGCATGGCGTGCCGGCCGACGAATTCGACCGCCTGCTGGCCGCAGCCCTGGCGGAGCATCGACTCGCTACCAGTCGCGATCTGGATTTTCATCAGATGAAGAATCTGGCCGCCGCCTATCTCGATCTCTACGCTCGTCTGGTCGGCGCGCCCTTCCCGCAAGATCCGCTCGACCAACTCGAAGCCGCAGCGCGCGCGGTGTTCCGCTCCTGGAACTCGGACAAGGCCGTGGCCTACCGGCGCATGCATGGCCTGGCCGACGACCTCGGCACCGCAGTGACCGTGCAGCGCATGGTGTTCGGCAACGCCGGTGGCACCTCCGGTTCTGGCGTTGCTTTCACCCGCGACCCGGCCAGCGGCGAAAACCGGCTTTACCTCGACTATCTCGGCAACGCCCAGGGCGAGGACATCGTCTCCGGGCGGCGCTCGCTATCGGCCAGCGACGACCTCGCCAGCCTGCTGCCGCCGGTTTACAAGGAGATCGAACAAGTCGCGCAACAACTGGAGCACGAATTCCGCGATACCCAGGAATTCGAGTTCACCGTTCAGGACGGCAAGCTGTACCTACTGCAAACCCGGGGCGGCAAGCGGACGCCGTTGGCGGCGCTGCGCATGGCCGTGGAGCAGGTCGCCGAAGGGCTGATCGAACCCGCCACTGCGCTGGAGCGGCTGGCGCATCTGGACCTGGACGGCATTGAATCGCCAAGACTGCAAGTCGACGACGACACGCCGCTGCTGGCCACCGCCAATTCCGCCAGTCTCGGCGTCGCCAGCGGCCGCATCGCGTTGGACGTGGAGGCAGCGCAACGCATGGCACAGGCCGGCGAGTCCGTGATTCTTGTACGCATGGAAATCGCCACCGACGACATCGCCGGCATCGATGTCGCCGCCGGCATGCTCACCGCCTACGGTGGCCGCACTTCGCACGCCGCCGTGGTCGCGCGTGAGCGCAACAAAGTCTGCCTGGTCGGTTGCGCCGCGCTGAGCATCGACCTGGACAAGCGCCGCCTCACGCTGGCTGAACACACGTTGGCAGAAGGCGACCTGATCTGTCTGGATGGCGAATCTGGCCACATCTACGCCGGCAGCCCGCGCATCGAACACGAACGCCCGCTGGCCCTGCTGGCCGAAGTCGCGCGCTGGAAAGCGGCGTCGGGTCTGGCTGGCTCATCGCGTGATTCAGGATGATTGATCCTTGAACCTAAATCCGGCAGTTAACCGCGTTGTAGGAGCGTCCGCTTGCGGCGTGAGCGTTGAGGGATTGGCCCGCAAGCGGAGCCTCCTACAGCGTTTTCCACCTCACCCGACAAGTGAATGGGGAAATCTGCCTCACGTCTGTATGCAGGCGGCTTCGCGGAGAATTATCCACGCTCAACTGAGGTTTCCAGGTGTGCGCCGGTAAAGACCGGCAAGGAGTAGATGGTGAAAGTCCATTGCAATGAAGGATTAGCGACCCACATTGGCCCCGAGCCGTGCGTATGTATTCGTGAGGATGCAGGCGAAGCGTCGGTAGGGGAGTGTATAGGCC
>CAMDHJ010000094.1 GCA_945897865.1 Tepidiphilus sp. J10 | reverse complement strand
TTCGCCGTGCACAACATCCTGGTCAAGGCCAATCTGTTCCTGATCGCCGGACTGATGTTCGCCAGCGCCGGCCATTACGACCTGCGCCGCATCGGCGGCCTGTATGCAGCGCGCCCGCTGCTTGCCGTGCTGTTCCTGGTCAGCGCCTTTTCGCTGGTCGGCGTGCCGCCCAGCACCGGTTTCTGGGGCAAGTTCATGCTGCTGCGCGAAGCGTTCGAGCAGGAACGTTATGTCTGGGGCGGCGGCGCGCTGGCGGTCGGCCTGCTGACCCTGTATTCGATGAGCAAGATCTGGCTCGAAGGCTTCTGGAAGGCGCATCCGGAGCCGGCCGCGAACGCCGGGGCGATTCCGGCACCCGCCTATGCGGCGGTGCTGCTGCTGACCGGCGTGGTACTGGCGATGGCGCTGTATCCGGAACCGTTCATCCACCTGGCGCAGGTGGCCACCGCCGATTTCTGGAAGCCGGGAGGCGGAACATGACACGAACCCGTGCCTTGCTGTTGTTGCTGACCAATCTGTTGAAGGAACTCGCCCTGTCCGGCTGGAGTACGGCGCGGGTGATTCTGGCGCCGCGCGGCCGGGTGCAAGGGGGCTTTGCCTGCCTGGACTATGGCGACCTCGGGCCGGATGCCGCCAGCCTGCTCGGGGTGCTGGCGACCCTGACGCCGGGCACCACCAGCCTGAAGATCGACACGGAACGACATGAAATCCTGCTGCACCTGCTCGACAGCCGGCAGACCGAAGCCACGCTGGCGGCCATCCAGCGCGACTTCGTATTGCCGCTGCGCGCCTTGTCGAGAGCCACGCCATGACTCTGACCCTGCTGTTCGTCGTTGTCGCTGGCCTGGCCGCCGTGCCGGGCCTGCACCGGCTGCTGGTCGGCCCGACCCTCGCCGACCGGGTCATCGGCCTCGACCTGTTGTTCGCCGTCGCCATCGTGCTCGGCCTCACTGCAGCGCTGCTCAGTCAAAGCACGGTGTTCCTCGATGTCGCGATTGGTCTGGCGGTGGTCGGTTTCGTCGCCACGCTGGCCTGGGCGCGACTGATCCAAACACGCACGAGGGGGGAAGCGGAATGAGCGAGATACTTGGCTGGCTGGTCTGCGGCCTGGCGCTGATCATCCTGCTGATCGCCGCACTGGGCGTGTACCGCCTGCCGGATGCCTTGTCCCGTCAGCATGCCGCAACCAAGGCCGCCACCCTGAGCTTGACCCTGTTCGCACTGGGCACCGGCTTGCTGGCGTGGGACTGGGCCTGGACCTGGCGGCTGGTCGTGCTGGTAGCGATTCTTTTCGCGGCGTTGCCGCTGGCATCGCACGCCCTGGGGCGGGCAGCAGCGGCTGCGGACGAGCCGCAATTACCCTGTTGATCCAGCAAGGTTGATTCGTGCCGGACGCTCGGAGTTGATGGCCCACGGACAGCAGGTCGGCCACTGCCGACATTGGGGTTTGTCGCCACCAACGGCAGCAATATGCTGGTTACCTGCCGCTCAACCTGGAATTTCGTTGAAAGGCCGATTCTCGAACGGATGAGCTCTCACTAGCGACCCTGAGCAGTCGAATTTGGCGCCCAGCTAGCAGAACTAAGCACGGTCAACCATCTCGATGCGTCGATGGGGACGACGGACCACATTCTCCAGATTCCTGCCAACTGTTCCCTCTGGGTTCAGGCAAATGGTAAATCTTAACGTGACCTGGCGAGACGGAAGCCGACGTTACTTCCCTTTTGGTCGGGCTCGGCGCTGGCGCGGTAGGCGGAACGGATCGAATTTCCACTCTCGTTAAAGCTTCCCCCGCGAAACATGCGCAGACTGCAATCACCGTCCACGCGAGCAGATCCATCGCCAAGTGTGTCTGAATAGGCATGGTAGCAATCTTGCGTCCATTCGAAGACATTGCCGTGCATGCCAAACAGCCCCCAGGAATTCGCCGGCAAGCTGCCTACCGGCACGGTCTGATTGCTGGATTTTCCCTTGGGGCAGTACGCCAGGTAGTTACTACTACCATCAAAATTGGCCTGACTGGTGGTGATGCAGCCGCCGGTATTGAAGCGGGTGGTGGTACCGGCGCGGGCGGCATATTCCCACTCCGCTTCGCTGGGCAGGCGGTAGCGCTCGCCGGTCTTCTTATTGAGCCAGGAAATGTATTGTTGGGCGTCGACCCAACTAACATTGATTACCGGCCGGCTGCCGCGGCCCCAGCCCATATCTTCCGGCCGATACACGCAGCCGCCGTCAACCTCGCAGGCATCCCATTCGTCAAAGGTTAGCTCATGCTTTGCCATCTCAAAGGCGGGGACGTTCACCGTGTGTTGCGGGCGTTCATTCAGACTGTACTGGGCTTCGTAAATAGGGCTGCCCATAGTGAAGCTGCCGGCCGGGAGGGTGATCATGGAGAGTTCGACTCCAACAATCACCTTGGCTACAGGCCCATTGGCTTGCCGCGCCTTCTCTGTCAGGCGTGATTTCAGATCGATAACAATAGTTTGCAAGGAATCTTCCGCGACAAAAACATTCTTCTCGCCGTAATACTCATAGAGCTCACCTTTGGCTTTCACAGCCTGTACCTGATGTTCGCCTTCATCCAGCTTGATAGTAAAGCTCTGCCCAGCCTCGGCGGCGGCATTGCCCTTAAGCTTACCGTCGATGAGAATCTGTGCGTCACCTGGTTTGGTGACGATGCGTAACATGCCTTTATTTGCGTGGGAGGTGGCGAGCAGAGCTGCGGACAACAGTAGTAGTACGGCGAATAGCGCTGTTACGAGTTTTTTGAATTGGGTCATCGAAGCATCCAGGTTGTCGGGTAAATCTTCAAAGAGTTTAACAAGGCGACAGCGCTATCCAGTCCGTCAACATAGGTGATCGGAGGCTGGCCTCCAGAGGGGTGTGGGCACGCTGAGCATGTCTCCTTCTTTCCATGCAGATTGAATCGCCCCACTTTTTGTACACTTTCAGTGCTTGCATTTCGGACAGGAAGCGTCCGCTTCGCTCAGAATGTGGCCGTTCGAGCCAAAAATCACAGGGGAGAGATGGGCGAGTCCATTCTTAGCGCTGACGGATTGTTCAGGTGGTACGCGCCTGGCGCTGTTGGCGATGACAGCAAGCTCGTGGCGGGCACCATCGTGATTGCCGCAAACGGCATTTCCACGCTTTCGCTGGTAGGACTGCTGCCAGACGACACTCCTACTGGAATCACCTTCGAGCTCAAACCGATTGATGCAGAAAGATGTATCGTCGGATTCTTAAAGGATAGCCGCTATGTCTTCCTGCGACGGATTGGGTGCGACGGTACGACCTTTAGCAACGTGCTGTCACATCAAAGGTATCAAGCGCGTGAGGCCGTTGTTTTTCACGATCTGAAAGAGTTTCCTGACCTGGATGCTGTCACAAACCTGCTGATTGGGCTCGATGCCCTGGAGGACTGGGCAAGCGAACCAGCAGTGAAGGTCAGCAAAACACCGCGCGGTGTCACGGCTCGTGCCTCAACGCCCAAGACGCTGACTTTCAAGCTGCCGGACAAGACGGTACGTCTGAAGACAAACATCAGATACACGGCACCGGCGGAACTCTGGTTTCAATCGGTGACCATCAAGCAAGAGACCTTCTTTGAGGTTGAGCCGAGGGTGCTTCTTAGCCTTGACTCAATTCGCGAAGAGTTCCACATGCTTGAGGATCTTCTGCTCTTGCTCGCCGATGTCGATGTGGCGTTGCCTTGGCCCACTGTGAGGTACGGCGGCGAAACCGGGCTCTACTATTTCGAACGACGTCGGTCGGATTCGCAGAAAGTGGAGATCCTTAAGTCTTGGGCTACGTTGAGATGGCCGACAATCAGCTTCGGGACCCTGCTGTCCAACCTTGAAACGCAGCGGGACATCCTTGGTCCTGGCTTGTACCTGTATCTTGCGATTCGACGGAGCCCGCCCCTTTTTCTTGAGAACAGGTTCACTACGGCAATCTTCGGCCTTGAGTCGCTGCACCGGAGGGTTGGAACTCCAGTAACCCAGGCCAAGCTTGAGGCGAAGATCGCCCGCATCATTGGCGATGTGAAGCTTCAAAAGGACCGTGACTGGTTGAGCGGCCGACTCCGATATACGTACGAGCCGAGCCTTGAGGAGCGCCTATTCCTCACATTCTCTGAGCTCGAGATCGGGCTCGAGCCGAAGGATCTACGCGTGTTCTCCAAGGAGTGCGCAGACCTGCGCAATAAGGTCGCCCACTTCGGTGGCCAACGCGACGGTGGCTATGACGACTTCGTACAGAGGATGTACACGCTAAACGAGGCAGTTCAGCCGCTCTATCACGCGGTTCTATTGAGTCGGATTGGACTTGGCCTCGACCGCATCTGGGCCTACTTTCACATGTCGCCTTACTCGTTTCAGCGCAAGAAGATGCTGAAAGCCGCTGGGCTCACCTTTACCCCTCAGCTGGCCCCGCCCACGGAAGTGAAAGTGCAGACGAAACCGGAACCAGCGCCGTAGATAGATGCACGGGGACAGCCCCGCTGTTCCATGTTTGTCATCTATCGATTTCTGTTGTTCATGGATTGGCTGCTTGAATGCGTTCCTGAAGGAGTGGCACCGAGTCCGAGCAGAAGGGTGTGCGGGCAGTTTTCGCTGCGGAGCGGCCACCCAGCGAATCACGGCGAATGACTCTCCGGGTCGATAGGGTTAATAGCGTTTTTTCTCTAAGCAGCCGCTCATTTTTTTCACCGCTGATTTTTCGTTGGCGATGGTCGAACGGCAGCAATGTGAAGTCGAGCGGCCGCCCGAGTAGCAATCCACCAATGACTGGTCAGGCCGACTAACCGGCATTGGCAAGCCAGTTCTTAGACTGCTGGGCTCACTAACCCACCCTTCAGTGCCGGGCCAATCCATGCCAGCCAACGACAGCTCAGAACTGCAACGCCCGGGTGAGCGAGGCGACTTCTTCAGCGGATTCTTGCAGGATGCTGGATAGCACGTCCTCGCCCAGCGTAATGTCCATGCGCGCGGTCATGCCCTCGCCTTCTGCCTCGCCGCCCAGCTTGTGCAAAGGCGAGGCAACTGGCGCCAGTTCTTCCGCAATCAGCAACGTATCGCCAAGTGACACCGGCGGTATCGCCAGGTAACCATTCCAGTAGCTCTCGACCGCTTCTACAACCAGCTCCGGCACCCCCAACACCTTGAGCACAGCACGACCGACAACGGCTTCACCGGTCTCAATCCATTCCTCGAAATGACCATCCAGCAGGCCGGGAAAATCATCTGCGCGTGACAACATGTAGAAGCCGCCGACCTCATGCACGATGCCGGCAAACAGCGCGGTCTCACTATCGACATGGGTGAATCGGCGGGCGATGACATGTGCCAGCGACGTGACATGCGCGGTGTGTTCCCACAATTGGGCGGCCAGTGCCTGATGTGCGGGGGTGGCCTGCTTGCCGGCCAATTGCCGCGTCACCAGCGCCATCGCGAGGGAGCGCACAGCGCGGAAGCCCAGCCGCATGACTGCAGTTCGGACGTCGGTGATCTCACGACCGGAACGATTGAACGCGGCGGAGTTGGCCATTGCCACCACACGCGTTGCAAGCAACGGCTCCACCTGCACCAGTTTCGCCGCCGCTTCGATGTGGCAGTCCGGGTTATCGAGCGCCCGCACCACCTTCATGGCCACCTGCGCGCTGGTCGGAAACGCCAATTCGCCCCGTGTAGCGTCAACGGCAATGGATCGGAATATCTCGTGTTTATCCATTAATTGATCATCCTGCGGTTAGGGGGTGCAGCGGTAGAATTGTAAGCCTAGCCTTGCATACATCGGGCTCGGTCCGACCCCATTCTTACCTTGCCTCTTTATCTTGCCCCCTCCAACCAACATTAGCAGCAAAGAGCTCGAACGTATCGCCCTCAACCTGAACCCGGGCGGCTGGGCAATTGAAGCCAGCCGGCCTTTGTCGACGTTGCTGGGCTCCTGCGTTTCGGTCTGCCTGTTCGACCCGAAACTGATGATCGGTGGCATGAACCATTTTCTGTTGCCCAAGGGCAGTAACGTCAACACGAATGATCAGGACGTCATTCTGAATGGCGACTATTCGATGGAAGTGCTGGTCAATGGGTTGCTCAACAAGGGCGCGCAAAAGAAGCGCCTGGTGGCGAAAGCCTTTGGCGGCGGCACCATCGTCAGTTCGATCCGGATGGCGATCGGCGAGCGCAACGCGGAGTTCGCCCAGGAATGGCTGGAACGCGAGGGGATTCCCCTGCTCGCCTCCGATTTCAGCGGCCCCTGGTCACGCAAGATCATTTTTGTGCCGAATACCGGCGAAGCCTTCTGCCGCCGCCTGCCGACGACGCAGCCGGATGCCGCGCAAGTCGCCAAGGCGGAACTGGACTACGAGAACTCACTCGGTCTGCCGAAAAAGATCGTCGGCAAAAAGATCGAGCTGTTCTGAACCGCGTTCAACCTGGAATCCTCAGTTGGGATTGAATATTGTGAAATTTCAAGCAGTTGCGTTACTGATGTAGGTGCGAATTCTTTCGCACACAAGCGGTTGATTTTGCGAATAAATTCGCACCTACAGTCCGGTCAACTGCGTTTTTTAGGTTCAAGCAAGCAAAGCCAGATTCGATGCTTGCAGGATGGCCAGCACTGCCGGGTGGGTGACTTTTCGTTCGACTGAAATGGCAAAGAAGCGCTCGCGCAGATCGCGCGTTTCGCCCAGCCGAATGACGCCATACTGGCTTTCCACCTCCTCGCCGGTAGCCACCGCAGCCGGAAAAACCCCGGCGCCGGCCTTGCCGAAGGCTTTCTTCAGCGCGCTGTCATCGAATTCGCCAACGATGCGGGGATGCAGATTTTTTCGCTCCATCCAGCGCAGCAATGGCGCGCGCAACGCGCTGTCCTCACCTGGCAACAGCAGCGGCGCCGCATTCAGGCAGGCCGGAAAATCGCCGGTCAGCCGCGCCGCCAATGCCGGCGCGGCGAAAAAGGCGACGCCGCATTCGCCGAGCGGATGGCTGTAGCCTTTGACATCCATGCCCGGCGGCATTGGCCGATCAGCCAGCACCATGTCCAGGCGGTGGATCGCCAATTCACCCAGCAGGTGGTCGAGCCGGTCTTCCCGGCACACCAGATGGACTGGATCGGCCAACGTCAACGCGGGTGCCAACAGTTGGTAGGCGATCGATTTGGGCACCACGTCGGCAATACCGACACGGAACGGAAAAGTCCGGTCCTCGCGACTGTTGCGCAAGCTCTGTTCGAGTTCGGCGCCGACCTGAAAAATTTCCTCGGCATAAGACAGCACCTGGCGGCCGGTATCGGTGAGTTCCAGACGGCGGCCGGTGCGGCGAAACAGTTCGACCCCGAGCCGATCCTCGAACTGGCTCAACTGGCCGGACAGGGTCTGCGGCGCCAGGTGCAATTTTTCCGCCGCTCGATTCACTGCGCCAGTCTTCGCGACGGTATAGAAGTAATGCAAATGTTTGAAATTCAACATGTCGGCCGCCGTGTGAAATCGAGTTACTCGAAATTATTACCGCTTTAATTCGAATTTTTCTTATTCACGCGACTTCGTAAGATGCTCCCCTGATAAAACTGGAGATGTCTCGCCATTATGAAAACGTTATTTGCCCTGATCGCACTCACCTCCCTGTTGCTCTCTGGCTGCTCGGAACCGCCCTATACCAACATCGACAATGCGCAGTTGAAAACCCTGCTGCAACAAGGCACGCCGTTGTATGACGTGCGCCGGCCGGACGAATGGCGGCAGACCGGCGTTGTCGAAGGCAGCCGCAAGCTGACTTTCGTCGATGCCAGCGGACGCGAGAATCCGGAGTTCTTGCGCAACTTCGTCGCCGAGGTGGACAAGAATGAACCGGTCATCCTGATCTGCCGCACCGGCAATCGCTCGAATACTTTGGGGTACGAACTGGCCAAGCAGGGTTATACGAAGATTTACAACGTGCGTGATGGCATTACACGCTGGATCGGGGAAAACCACCCCACAGTTCGCTAAAGCGGCATTGAGGCGGTACTGAGCAACTCAAATTCATTGCTTCGTCGAAAACCGGAGTAACGAATAAGTCGGTGTCTCGCTTTAATATCCCGCCACCCCAATCTCGCGGAATAACCCGAATGCCCATCGCCTCTGCGTTCAGCCGCCGAATTGCACCCTGGTTGGCGTTGACCGGTCTGGTGGTGCTGACTTTTCTGGTGCTGCAGCACTTTTTTGTGCCACTGGCCTGGGCCGGAGTGCTGGTTTACGCGTCCTGGCCTCTGGCCGAGAAACTGCGCCGGCAATGCAACGGCCGCGACACGCTGGCGGCCAGCCTGGCGACCTTGCTGGCAACGCTGATGCTGTTCGCCCCTTTGCTCTGGTTGGGCTGGCTGGCGCAACAGGAAGTCGGGCGGCTTTACCCTGCGCTGCAAGCCTTTTTGATGGCGCCGCCGGCATTACCGGAGTGGCTGCTTGAATTGCCCTGGCTGGGCGAATGGTTGGCGCAACAGCGCGCCGCCCTGTTAGTCGATCCGCAAGGCGTGGATGCCGCCATCAAGGCCTGGCTGGCATCGCATGCCAGCGATGCCGCCCAACTGGCCGGCGGCGTCGGGCGGAATCTGGTCAAGCTGGTGCTGGTACTGGTGATCCTGTTTTTCTTTTACCGCGATGGCTCGCGCATCGTGCTGGAACTGCGCCATGTTATGGCCCGTTTCATCGGCCCCGGCACGCATGGCTACCTGGCCGCCGCCGGCGCCACCACCCGCGCCGTGGTGTACGGCATTCTGCTCACCGCGCTGGTGCAGGGCACCCTCGCCGGCATCGGCTATGGGGTCGCCGGCATGGCATCGCCGGTCACACTGGGGGTGCTCACCGCGATGTTCGCTCTGATTCCGTTCGGCACGCCGCTGGTCTGGGGTGGCGCCGGCGCCTGGTTGTTGTTCCAGGGCGAAACCAGCGCAGCGATTGGCGTCTGGAGCTGGGGCGCGGCGGTGGTCAGTCAGATCGACAACGTGTTGCGCCCGATATTCATCAGCAGCGTCGGCGCCATTCCCTTCCTGCTGGTGCTGTTCGGCGTGTTGGGCGGCCTGCTCGCCTTCGGCCTGGTCGGCCTGTTCATCGGTCCGATCGTGTTGGCGGTGGCGTGGGCGGTGTGGCGCGAATGGGCGGCGCATCTGGATGATGCGTCGAGTGGGGAAGCCAGTTGATCCGCTTTCAAAAATGGAGATTCTTCAATGTTGTGGTTTGTATTAGGACTCGTCGCCCTGGTTGCCGGGGCTGAATTGCTGGTGCGCGGTGCATCGAAACTGGCGCTGTCGTTCGGCATTTCTCCGTTGGTGGTCGGCCTCACCATCGTCGCCTTCGGCACCAGCGCGCCGGAACTCGCGGTATCGGTGCAATCCGCCTGGGCCGGCCAGGTCGATATCGCTTTGGGCAATGTGGTTGGCAGTAACATCTTCAATGCGCTGTTCATCCTCGGCGCTTCCGCGCTGATCGTGCCGCTGGTCGTGCATCAGCAGATCATCCGCCAGGAAGTGCCGATCATGATCGGTGCGTCGCTGCTGCTCTGGGCGTTGGCCGCCGATGGCGGCATCAGTCGCTGGGAAGGTTTCCTGCTGGCTGGTCTGATCATCACCTACACCGTCTTCATCATTCGCCAGAGCCGGCGCGAAACCGCTGCGATCAAGGCCGAATACGACGAAGCTTTCGAAGCTGCGCCGACCGGCTGGGATGCGCATTGGGGCGTTCAGGTCTTGCTGCTGCTGGCCGGCCTCGGCTTGCTGGTATTGGGCGCCAACTGGCTGGTGGAAGCAGCGGTGGCGTTCGCCCATTATCTCGGCGTCAGCGAACTGATCATCGGCTTGACCATCGTTGCGGTCGGCACCTCGCTGCCGGAAGTGGCCACCTCGATCATGGCCGCCATTCGTGGCGAACGTGACATTGCGGTCGGCAACGTGGTCGGCAGCAACATTTTCAACATCCTGTCGGTACTCGGCTTCTCGGCCAGCGTCGCGCCGGGTGATCTGATCGTGGCGCCGGCAATGCTGGCGTTTGATCTGCCAGTGATGGTGGCGGTGGCGCTGATCTGCCTGCCGGTCTTCTTCAACCACTCGTTGATCACGCGCGGCGAAGGCGCCTTGTTCCTCGCCCTCTATGTCGCGTACACCGTGTATCTGATCCTGCAATCCACCGGTCATGCCGCGTTGAACGCCTACAGCACGACGATGAGCTATGTGCTGCCGCTGGTTGCCGTGATGTTGCTGGTGCTGGCCTGGCGGCATTGGCAGAGCAATCGCGCCGGCAACAAAGAGTAGTTACTGCTTGTAGCGCGTCACCTTGCGCGCCTGCATGCGGTAGCTGGAACGCCCCATGTCGGTATCGGCCAAGCCGATTTCGATGATGCCTTCCACCCAGACCGCTTCCATCGCCTGCATGCCTTTCGCCGGCGGATTGGCGATGACGTGGATGATCTGGTTGGCCGGCGGCGGCGGCGTGTGGATGCAGGCGCCAAAATAGGGCACCAGCAGGAATTCCTTCAGGTTCTTGTCGCCCCATTCCAGCGGCACCAGAAAGCCGGCGATGCGGACCGGCTTGCGATTGATCGCTTCGTTCGCCGGCGCGGCATCCCAGGCCTGTTTGAGTTTGGCCAGCGCTTCGTCGGCACGCGGATCGCCATCCTTCAGTTTCGCGATATCGACGCCCTTCAACACAGCCAGCGGATCCCAATCCTTCGGCAGCAGGTCATCCCAGCTGGTGGTCTTGAAGGTGGTTTTCGAAGAATTAGCGAGCAGGCGATCGCCCAGCTTGTAGTCGTCGGCGTATGCCGGCATGTACAGCAAAGGAGCGAAGACGAGCAGCAGCAACGCCTGGAGTGAACGGAATCGGAACAAGGAATCGGCCTTGGGTGTTGTGAGCATTGATGGAGTCGCGGGGTTGCGTGAAGTTCTGGCAATTATTCTGGCAATTATCCCGATAATTTCCCTGATGATTTTTCCGAAGTTTTTTCCGATGTTCTTTCCTATGTTCTTTCCAATATCCCCGCGCATTACCGCCACAGCGAGTGGGTTATCCGTCTGCCACTGTCATGTTCGATGATAACCAGCAGCGGTTCGCTGACCTTGTTCGGCACAGGCGGGCGGGTGCCGACGAAGGCGGTGGCGTCCTTGCCCGGCAGGATTTGCTGCAACGTGAAGTGGTCAATGCCGGTATCGACCTGCCACAGCAGCTTGCCCGCATCGTCCACACGCGCGACGATGGCACTGCCACGCGGGCCGGGCGCGGCGGTGAACAACATCAGCGCGCCGGGCGGATTGTCCAGCCGCACCGGCGTGGCGGTGTTGCTCGGGCGCAGGAACGCAGCGTTGAGGTATTCCGGCTCGCCCAGCGCGCGCAGGCTGAGGATGCGCGGGTAGCCGGTGATCGTATCGGCTTCGAGTTGCGCCTGATGCAAGCGTCGCGGCTGTTTGGCATGCTCGGCGCTCACCACCGGCTTGATCCATTTGCGCGGCTTGAAATCTCGTTCGGCTTCGCTGTCGGAATGCAGGCCCAACCAGGTGGTGGGCGAGGTCATCAGGCCGGCGGCCAGAAAGTGTTCCGGTTTGGGGGCAAATGCGGCATCGCCCCAGGGCCGGGGCAGGTGGCGGGGATCGCCCCCTGCCGCTTCGGCATCCGGGAGCAGCTGGTAGCGTTCGAGGTCGATGCCGCCGATACCCGCCACGTTGAACCATAGCCTGCGGCCATCGCTGCCGAGTATCCGGGCATTGCTGAAGGCATTGGCCGAGAGACCGCTGCGTAGCGGGATCAGGTGGCTATCCGCACCATCCAGAGGCACCAGGAACAGACTGATGCGGTAAGTGTCGTTGCCGTGATTGCGGTTGAGAGTAGGCACATAGGCTTCCAGTGTCTGGATGAGAGTGGCGATATGCCGATCGGTGCGCAGGCTCAGGCCGATGGCGGTGCCTTGGGCGGGGTTGATGGTGAACAGCAAATCCTTGACCCACACGCCCACGCCGATCAGCAACGCACCCACCAGCAGTATCAATCCCAGTTGCATGCGCAGCCTACTCAGCCGAAAAAACCAGTGCGACTCTACCGCACCGGGTCTGCCAATGCCGGGTCTGTCAACGCTGGGTCTGTCAAATCTGGGCGCGGTCTGGCGCAGCAGAATGTCACCCGTGTCGGCATCGATTTCCGCCCGACAGTCCGGCGCCTTCTGCCGTATTACTGCATCGGCGATGCAGCGCAGGATGTCGGCACGCCGCCCCAGCGCCCAGGGATGCCTCGCCCAGGCGGCTATATTGCCGCATTGCACGATGGCGACGGCATCCGCTCCGCCAAACTCCCAGTAACAGGCAAGTTGGTTGCCGGCCTCGTGGTAGGTCACCGTGCCGCCGGGGCCGTGGCTTTCGATGCTGACGTGTTGGTTCATGGGCTGGTTTTCCAAATCAGGTCTGGGACAAGAATAGCCGCACAGTAGGCTTGTTCACCCACCTTTAAACCTAGATTCCTCTGTTGACCGCTCATCAGCCCTTGAAATGTCCCATGTCTACAAGCGTTAGCGCCTTCGATCACGTTCACCAATCGGGTGAGCCCGCAACGCGTCCGATTGTGGGCCTGCCGGGCCGCCTGGCCGCGTTGCTCGTCGTTGCAGGGAGTGACCATGCGCCTCCTCGCGCCTTGCCAGACAACCCGGCAGACCCACACTCGAACGCGTTCAACAGAGGAATCTAGGTTAAATTGAAGTTGCCCATCTGTTCCGGTTTGCGACAATGACATTTCACTTCAAGCAGGATGCTCGACATGAACCGTGCCCGTTTCCCTTCCCTGTCCGCTACCGCCCTGCTGGCGTTGATGATTGCCGCCCCTGCCTGGGCCGCATCCGAGCCTTTTGTCGAACTGCTGGAGGCTAGCTTGAAGGATCGCAAGGGCGTGGTGGTCTATCTCAAGGGACAGGCCGTTCCCGGCCGCGTCACACGCCTGACAGCCGATGCCGTGGAACTGACCTCGCGTGAGTACACCCGCATCATTCTCCGCCGCGACGCCATCGACGGCGTCGCCGGCAACTGAAATTCCGTTCGCCCTGTTACATGTGCAATCAACCCGACGCGGTTGCCGATCACGCGGCGGTCGAGCGCTTTCTCGCCGCTGGTCAGATTGACCGCGATACCTGGCATGATGGCATCGGTTATCCGCTGGAAGCGCTGGGCACGCTGAACGCCGCCAGCGGCGAATTGCTGATCTCCAGGCTGCCAGTCAAGGGCTGGCGCGAGGTTGAAGTGCTCGCTGCGCTGACCACCGCCAGCGCGCGATCGGCGCTGCGAGCAGGCTTTGACGCAGCTGGCCCGGCCCGGCTGGAAATAGGCCTTGCGCTGCTGCGCTGGCTGCCGGAGTTGCTGTCCGAAGCCGAACGCACTGATCTGGTATGCCGGGCAATTGAACAGGCGCGCGGCGGCGATGGTCTGGATGCGGCGCTGGAGGCCGCGCAGGCTTGGCATCCCGCTGCCGTGATGAACGCCCTGTGGCAGTCACTTCTCCATCAGGATGCCACTGTCGTAGTGAATGTCGCGGCCTTGCTGCACTACCTGCTTGGGCTGACGGAGGCACCCTTTGATCTGTCGCGGCGAACCGATTTTTTGCGCTTTGCCTCTGACGAAGCCGGCGAGCGCACGGCAGCCCTGGATCAACTCAGGATGCACATGGGTTTTGATCAAGTTTGCGAGCGACCGCATGAATGAAGCAGTTCATGGTGGGACACTCCATTGATGAACCCAAGCCCTCTTGGTTCTGGATATAGTAGCCCGCACCATTTACGCCAAATCACATGACGATGAAATCAATCAACACGGCCCTGACCGTGCTGTATAGCCTCGGAGCCGCTTACTTTCTGTATCTGGCCGCCATGGGCATATTTGTGTATTTCGCCAACCGGTCGATGGGGCACACCGAATCGTTCCTCGTGCCGGGTCAGCACTTGGTTGCGGGATTGTTTCTGGGCGGATTCGCGTACCTCGGCTGGCGATGGCTCCAAAATCCGGGGTCCATGGGGATATGGGGATATTCGCTCTATCTGCCTGTCGGAGCGATGCTGCTGTTCGTTTTGTGGTTCGTGGTACTGCACCTGTCATCGGGCGGGAGATGGCACTGACAGACCCTCATGTAATTTTCCTGAAGCGGACCTGATCCCAGTCGTAATCCGGTCTCTTGAGAGCATTCAGCCTAAAAACGCAGTTGACCGGACTGTAGGTGCGAATTTATTCGCAAAATCAACCGCTTGTGTGCGAATGAATTCGCACCTACATCAGTAACGCAACTGCTTGAAATTTCACAATATTCAATCCCAACAGAGGATTCCAGGTTCAGGGCAGCTGCCGCCCGAGCACGCTCTGCACCACCGGTGGTGGCCCCTCGATCCACTCCTTTGCCTC
>CAMDHJ010000093.1 GCA_945897865.1 Tepidiphilus sp. J10 | reverse complement strand
CAGGCGGCTTCAGCGATGAAATGGCGTGCCAGCAGGGCGACGTCATCGCCACGGTCGCGCAGCGGCGGCACCACCAGTTCCATGACGTTGAGACGGTAGTGCAGGTCGGCGCGGAATCGATCCTGTTTGACCAGAGACGGCAGGTCGTCATTGCTGGCGGCGAGGATGCGGACGTCGGCCGCTTCCATCCGGTTGCCGCCCAGGGGTCGGTAGTGGCCATCCTGCAGAAAGCGCAACAGGCTGACCTGGGCTTTCGGCGACAGCGCATCGACCTCATCGAGAAACAGCGTGCCGCCTTCAGCCTGGGCAATCAGCCCGTTCTGGCTGTCGCGGGCATCGGTGTAAGCGCCTTTGGCATGACCGAAAAGTTCGTTTTCAATCAAGTGGTCGGGCAGGGCGCCGCAATTCACCGGGATGAACGGTTTGTTGCTGCGCTTGCCCTGATAGTGGATGGCGCGGGCGGCGAGTTCCTTGCCACTGCCGGTTTCTCCGGTGATGAGCACCGTGGCGTCATAGCCTGCGATCTTGGTGATCGCTGCCAGCATGCCCAGGAAAACCCCCGATTCGCCTATCAATCCATTCCGTTGCGACTGTCTCGCCATCTTGTATTCCCTCCTGAACCTGCCTGCATTGTCGTGTGCAATGCACTGCTTTTGCGCTGTTGTACCTATACCCTAGCAAATTCGATGGGTATCAGCCAGTCAGGCGCTGGCTTACACAAGAAGCTGAAGGCGGTTGTTGGCCGTGTTGTAGGAGCGTCCGCTTGCGGCGCGAGCATTGTGGGATCGGTCGCACAAGCTGAGCCTCCTGCAATCAGGCCGCTCTCACGTTGACCGCGCCCTGCCAAGCATCACCCAGCCGATTCACCCCACTGAGCAAGGCCTTGATCGAGACGGTGACGATGATTCCGTCGATACCGACGCCAGAGTGTTCCGCGCCACCAGTGGCCGGGGCGAGTTCGATGAAGGAACAGGCTTGCGCGTCGCCTGCATGCACCGACTGTCTTCGAAACTGCGCACCAGCACACCAATGTTGGCAGATTGCAAGGCGTGCACGGCGCTCAGGTACCCGCTTCGCTCTGCACCCTGTTCGCCAGCACCAACACTTCGGAAGCCGGCAATGCCCGGATGTCGACATAGGCAATACCCTGTGCCATGTGCCGTACCGGCAGGCTGGAACCGACCGGGTGCGGTTCGCTGTAGCCGTCTGGCTTGCCAGCTTGCGCGCTGTTGAGCACGACGTGCAATTCACTGCCGGGTGGATTCAGGCTGGCGTCCACCAGTACGTCGGCACCGCGCGCGGCGGTGCCGTGGCCGTTGACGATGCAGAGCAGTTCCTCGTCGTCGAGGATGCGCGACCAGGCGATGATTTCGCCCGGACCGTACACGGCAAACGGGTAGCCGAGGAAGGCGATCGGGCGCGGATACTGGCGGCCGTGGCGGAGTGCGGGAATCTGCCGGCGCAGCTCAAGGATGGTGGCGATGCGCAGATAGGCGGCGCTTTGCTCGTCGAAACAATGCTGGCCGGCGGTGCCGAACGGGCCGAATCCAGGCAAGCTATTGTCGAGACTGTCAGCGCCGCCCGGCAGCCCGGCGCGGCCGCTGTTGCGCGGATGCGCCGGGCCGAACATCGCTTCGCGCAGGTAGCGGTCGGAGCCGCCCCAATCGGGCAGCCAGTGGCGTTCTGCTGCTTCCGGGCCAGCCAGCGCCTGTTCGGTACCGTAATAGACGCAGGGAATGCCGAGGCTGAATGCCTGCAGTGCGACCCCGGCGGCAACCTGATGCTCCGAGGTGGCATCGCTGGAAAAGCGCAACTTCTGGCCGAACACATGGTCATGGTCGTCGAGGATGGAAACGTGATGGTTGCCCAGGTTGCGGTGTGAGCCCATGACCGCGCGGCCGGCATCGAAGCCGTCGAAAAACGCGGCCGGATGCTGTAGACCCTTCGCGATGCTGGTGAGACTGGGGCGCATCTCGCCGATATCCAGCGCGGCGTTCAGGTTGCGCGCCAGCACGTCGAGATAACGGTCCTGACCGTAGTCGCCGCCGGCGATTTCGCCGACCAGGAAAAAGTTTGCCTTGCCCTGATTGGCGGCGAATTCCTTGATCGAGCCGCAGAAATTGCGCGCCTCCTCCAGCGATACATGCTTCAGCGTGTCAATGCGGAAACCGTCGCAATCGGTCAGCGCAATCCAGTATTTGAAACAGCGCGCCAGGTCATCCATCGCCATGTCGAGGCGGAAATCGCGCAGCATCAGGAAATCGCTGCGCTTGTGCTCGGCCTCCGAGTCGTCGATCTTGCCCGCACCAAGGCTGCCGCAGCCGGCCCGGGTGTAATGCTCGGCATCCTGTAATTCGCTCGGCCAGACGCCGTCGTCGACGCCCTGGATGGTGGCGATTTCCTGGCCTTGCTCGTCGAGCCAGGCGCCGAAGCGATAACGACCGTTGCTGTAGTGCGGTTGCACCGCGCCGCCGGGGGTGTCGTGCGGATACAGCCAGTTCGGCCCGGAATGATTGAAGATGATGTCGAGGATGATGCGCAGCCCCTTGGCATGCGCCGCCGCCACCAACGCCACCAGCTCCTCGCGCGTGCCGAAGCGCGGATCGACATCGAGATAATCCTGCACGCCGTAGCCGTGGTAGTCGTCGCGATGGCTGCGCTGCTTGAACACCGGACTCAACCACAAGGTCGTCACACCCAGCCGCTTCAGGTAGACAAGCTTGGAAGTCACCCCCGCAAGCGTGCCGCCCTGCCAGCGACTGGCGCCGGACTCCGCCCAACGGTCCCAACGCCACGCCTCGCCATTCGCCAACGGCGGCCGCGCAGCAGCGGGATTGCGCCGATCCAGCAACGGCCGCGCAACCTCGCCGGCATCGCTGAAACGATCCACCAACAAGAAGTAAAGCACCTCGTCGCGCCAGTCCACCGGCGAAGCGTGGGAGTGCTGATGGCGGGGCAGGATGACATCGTGGCGGATGCTGGCGGGGCGGGGGCGGCTGAGGACTTGGGTGGGGAAGGGCATGGTGTGAATTTCTCCGCTTGAATTGATTTGATTAATTAAATTCAAATCCGGCCTATTAAATGAAGAGCCGTTTTTTGTCACAGGAACAAAGTTGTTTCCCAATTCAGCCCGTGCTTACCCCGCCGCTCCAGAAGAAATTGCCGTTGGCGTCACGGTACCAACGGGCGTTGCCGTTCACTGGTTCGCCGTCGTCCACCCAGTCGATGTAATTCAGTACCGTCCCCGCAGCCACCGCTTGGACCAGGTCCGCCGTCCGCCTCGGGGCGCCCTTGCGGATGTTGAGCCGGGTAGTGACCCGGGCCGTGCCGCTCCGGTCGGCATCGACTTGCGGCGCGACCAGAGGATCGCCGCCGCAGGCCGCGTACTCCGTCGCCACGTCCCGCAGCAACTGGTCGTAAGTTCGCCGGCTTTGGGCCAGGCCGGTCACCGGATCGGTCTTGCGGGTGGGATCGAGGAAGAAATGTCCCACCACCGACTTGGCGGGATCTAGCTGAAAACGGTGACAGATATAGGCCATCACCCAGATATATTTTCGGTAGGCCTCGTCCGGGTCGATGTTGTCGCCAAAGCAATATTCCACCCCGATGGCGGCGTCGTTGGCGTTGTGGCCGTAGAGCAGGTTGTCCGTGTCGACGTTGTACAACACGTGCCAGGCCTTCTCCGGCGGCGCGGTCAGGGCCGGGATGCACTCGACGATGGTTTTATCGTCCACGAACAGATGCGCCGAGGCGCTTTTCTGGTCCCGCGAGTTCTCGTAGTAACGCACGTTGCCGTCTGCGGTGGACTTGGGGTTACCGGTGTCATGGGCGACTATGAACTTCACCCCCGCCGTGATCAACTGCCCGGAACGGCGCTTGGAAGGCTTGCTGAGGTAGCGCGGCGTAATGAGGTACTTTTCCTGGAAGGCCATGGTTCACCCCATCGCTGGTTGATCGTTGTCGGAGTCTGGCGTAGCAACGGGCGCGCCGGCAGGCACTCCAGTGTCGCCGGTCTGGCTGTTGGACAACCCCTTGGCGGCCAGATAACCGGTGTGGCTGATGCCGATCAGCGCCAGCAAGCCCTCGGAAAGCATCGGGAAAGGGCCGAACCCGGCGCCGATGAAGACCGGATCGCGGAACATGCCGCCCAGGGTCACGCCGTAGGTCAACAAGGCAACCAGCGTGAAGAAGAACATCTGCAGACGGCTCAAATCCATGCGAGCCGCGTTGCCGGTTTCTTCGCCGGTGAACATGTCGCTCCAGCGGGCGTTTCCAATGTCAGTATTCGTCACCACCAACCCCTGATTCGACACCTGATCATCTCCTTGCTGCTTCAACAACTCGAAGGTTTGCTGCATTTCAGCGACATTGGGCGTCTGCGCTTTCTTACTACTCAAGAGCAGGGGCGAAGCCACCAAGGAAGCGGTGCTGATGCCCATCAACATCCACAAGGTCGGATCCAGCTTGATCTCGTCCAGAGGTTGGGGAATGGTACTGAGGCCGACATTCCAAAACGCGGCAGTCATGAAAGCGGAAAGGATCAACACCGTCCAGGCAAGCAACTGAAAGCGGGACAGGGAAATCACGTTGCGCTCGTCGATAAACGCCCCGCGCCAGACACCGGTGACGCCATGACCGATGATCAAAATGGCCCCGGCAACGATCCCCATAATCATCCACCAGGCACAGAGTGAGGTGTAGTTGTGAATATAGATGGCCAAAAGTGCCAGAGCGATCGATAGCAGCACCACCACCACGCTGTGAAACCATTTCCATTGTTTAGATTTCATTTATTACCTCCTTGGATTAAGAAACTGAGTTTGCTAAGTGCCCAGAATTTCCTTTAATCTATCTTTGTAAAGTTCCTTCATTTGTGGAGTTAATTTTTTATATAGTGCATTTATCTTCTGCTTTGTGCTGTCATCATCGACGTCAAACCTCAATCCTTCAATTTCGTTAATCATATCTCTGTCGTAATAGGTTTCGAGACTGTCTTTTATGATTCCAACGAAATCTTGAATTCTACCCTTTCTATTGACTTTTGATAATAGCTCAGCGGCGCCTTGATAATATTCAAATCCATCATATAACTTGTTGGTCTCAGAGTTGACCTGTAGAACATAATAAGAAGTCGTCTGATACTCTTCATTTGTCTTTTTGTTTATAAGAATATTGTTTTGGGATAGGGCGTACTTTGATAACAATTCTTTCTCGCTCAAACCGTCTACACATACGATTCTGCCAGACTGTAGTTTTTTTGCGTGAGGAACATTGTAAAATAAATCAAGTGAAATACCTTTTACTATTGGGTCATCTCTATCAAGAAATTTAAGTAACTTACCAATTATGTTCGTGGCGGCCTTTGCGGTTGCAACATAGGGCAAATACTCTATAAACATCGGCGCAGAACCAATTCTCTCAATGCCATCAGCGATTTCGGACAGTTGTACACTAGCGTCATCGAGCTCCATGATTTTTGTTGTTAGTCTAACCGTTTCGCCAAGATAGCTCTTTGTGTAGTAACAAAGCTCATGCCCATATAGTTCACCACCAAAGCTATCTAAAGAGGATATGCCATTTTTAAATAGCATTTCTGGGTTGTAGTAGTTTATAACCTCAGCTGCTCCTTTTTTTTCCTCTGTCGTCTTTACAAAAGTGGTTATCATTACTTCTTCGCTGGAGTTATCGTCACCGCCAGACCTATACCATAATTCATCATCGCCACTCCCGGAAGAAGTAGTGTTAGGGATTTTTAAAAAAAAATTCAAATAACGTACCACAAGTGGCTTGCCTATTGATATTGGATTGTATCCTGTGGAACGCGACTCATCTTCACCGGGGGCATAAGTTAATGATTTAAGTTCACCATTGACACTAAGTGCGAAAGGCATTATCTTCTCCTGGAATATTGAATTACAGCAAGTAATTTGCAAAGGGTGATGTGGTGTGTGATATACAAGATGTATTTATGGGGTGCTGATTAAATCCAGACCCGTCATGCCGGTTAAATGCCTGACATCAATCTTTGTGCTAGAAAAAACCTTCGGATATAAGTGGATTGAGGTTAATGGAATTGAGTGTTATTAATTACGAAGTTGGAAATGGCTCGACGATTGCCTTGATTTTTTTAGTAAGATTCTGCGCTAGGTCGTTCGCCTGTTGCGAGGTATTGCCGACTACGCAGAACTCTATTAGATATGCTTCGCGTGTTAAATCTGCTTGAGAAATAGATGACCCGCATTCCGTTAATTCTTTAGCAAAGACACATGCAGGATGCTTGCGTACATCTTCAAGGCCTTCGTACTTTAAAAGTATTCCAACCTCATCTGCATGAATAACTTTTGTGACGTAATAGCGATCTGGATATAATAGTTCCAAGTGGCGCGAAACCGTATGCCTGATGATATGTGTTCCATGAATGGTATGTATAAGCAGATCAATGCTTCCGCCGCCTACACGTGGATTGACCTCGATGACCTTGCATTCTCCATGGCCATTTTCGCGAAGTTCAATATGATAAGGCCACTCCTGATACTTTAATTTGTTTAAGACATTGGTGATTACGTCATGTTGTTTCCTTAGCGCTGCAGTGGGAGGAGCTTGGTATAAAATATCTCTAAAGCAAGGTACTTCCTGGCTGTCTAGTTTTTTTTGACCCACAGAAAATAATGTTTGACACCCACTATCTGCGTATCCCTCCATACTGTATTCCTGGCCTGAAAGATAGATTTCCATTAGAACGTAATCGCTTATCTTCGCGTAGCTGGCAATCTCCTCAAGGTAGCATTGGGTATCGCCATACATATCCTTCTGAAATTCGTGCGCCCTCCGTATGGCTTGCTTGAGCTCAGTTTCGTTTTGGCTAGAAACCTTCGATACGGCACTACTTCCGCCTCCAGCGATAGGTTTTACTACTACGATCTTACCAAGCTGTTGCGCAACATCTGTAATGGAATTTTGGATATTTAAATTAATTAGCTTGTACGGAATCCCAAACTCTTCATTCTTGGTTAAGAATCGAAAGTTTGCCTTAATGGCAGTATTTCTGATGATGTTAGGTAAAATGCCACCATTTATATGAAAATAATTGCATATATCCAAGTAGCATGGCCACAAGTAGTCCTGAAAGTTGAGTAGAGAGCTAATCCTGTAATTTTTTGAAATGGATAATGCTTTGTCTTCTATTTCATGACATAATGCTAGGTGGTCCCGATTTACATTGGGGGACTGAAGAATTTGTGACTGGGGTATGAGCTTTGAATAGTCGGTATCGCATTTATTAGTGACTACAAGAGGTTTTATAGTTGGATATGAAGTACGAATGGCTTGCAACACATCCTCTACTTTACCGTAATGATCATATCCCAGGACCAAAATTAAATCAGTCGAGTCGGTCGTCATTATTTGGTTCCGAAGGTAAGAACAAGGGTTTTCCATTGGTCGCTTCTAGTTGCCATGTGATTCAGGTTGTAGAGCTTTACCAGGTTTTCTCGGAAACAACTGGCGTTGAAATCGTAAACTTCACTTAGATCTTTTAGCACCTGATTGGAAACTGGGTCAGTCGGCTTTGATTTGTAAAATTTGGCAAGGGCGTCATGAAGTGGAGCGTTTATATTTGTGTTGCATGGTTTGTCAACTTGAGAGAAGGTGGAGGATGTGAATTGCAAGGAACTTGCGAGCGCATTAGTTCCTGTTTGGATTTCCCATAGATGTCTGTCTGGATGCCACCCTGCCATTTCGCTGCTGTCTGCTACTACATACACATCTACATTTGTATTACCTTCGCAACCATCTAATGGAATGAGAAACCATGAATATTCTCCTGGATCAATAGGGTCATTGTAATGGTGCAGCCAGCCGGCACTTATTGACTCTGGATTCAGCTGTATTGCCGTACCTGAATTTTTCATCACACGCAAATACGGATTACCGCTCTGGTTCCATTGCAGCAACTGATGCTGTTTAATGAATTGTTCTAGGTCTTCACTGACCACAGGGACGATTTTTGGCGATTCGCTCGAAACTGGAGTAATGCCCATAAATATGGTCATCGACGCCTGATAGTTTTTCTTTATATAGTAAAAACGAATCACGTGGCCGCAGTTCATTTCCTGGGCTTGGTGTCCAACAGGTGCGAGCTTTATGTCATATTCGGTTTTTATCTTATTGTAAAAATCTGCTGTTCCAAAATGGCGTTGTGAGAAATTGGCTTCAGATCGGCTGTTCGGTAGGAAATTGTTTACTATAGCAATATAGACTTCATTAAAATATGTCTTAATTACTTGCCCGACATACAAGAGTGCAAGCGCAAAGAAAATTGATGCGAGGGCGTATGTGAATACACGATGCCCTTGGCTATTGTTGTGTGCAAATAGATGCAGAAGTGCAAACAGAAGAACACCAAAAATGATTGGAAACGGGTTCTCAAGATCAGCAAGAAATGCTGTCAACACGACGAGAACGGAGTTCAGAACCACTACGTAGCCAAGTAAGCGCCTTGTGTTTTTATCCTTTAGTGCGTCCAGTAATCTCGTTATGCTGACTGCAGTTTCATTCGGATTTGTCATGGTATGATTGTCAGCAAGTTGTTCAACATCACCTATAGAATCAAGCGCCATTCCCACTCCTTTGTATATTTATATGGCTAGACTAAATTAAGTGCCCAGACTTAAATTTCTGAATTTCAATAACTCACCTTTTACCGTATTCATTTAATAACCAAAAATTTCATCTCAACCAGTCGACAAACCGAATCCAACGCATCTTCTTTTATTGATTCAAACGCAATTTCAGCGGCTGTTTTGTCTGAAGTTAACGGGGCGCGGGGCGTATTATTTAAATTATTGTATTAATTTGGCTGGGATAATATTAAACGCATTTGATTAATTGAATAAAAATAAAATCTGTTTGGCTCTACTCCTCCACTGCTGTACTCAATCAACTTTCGCAGCAAATGCAATCATCATGCCAACTTGTCCATTCTTTGAACTCCTTATGTTTTCAATAAGTTAGCAATCTGTAATTGGTCCAGGTATGGGGTACGAATGCCCCATCTCTAGGGCTTGCTCTTTCAAAACTGGGGCAACTATCACCCAGGTCATGCATGCCAGTCGTCAGGCATGACGGGCAACGCAATCCTCGTCCTTCTCTCCACACATGCATGTACTCGACTTTGTGCAGGTATCGTTTGACCTGTAGGGTGTCGGTGACCAGTTCGATCAGCCGATGGATCAAACTTGACACCTCAAGATGCACCAATGTGGCTTGCCAAGGCTGGGTTTCCTTACAGATCGGCCAGTTCCGAGGGGCCGTCCGCGTTTGGCAGGGGTGTGCCAGCCCCAGTCGGATTCTTCGGCACGAACAGGCGAGCAAGGTCAGACCTATTCGCTTATTCGGCGTCGCTCAGGTGCCGCGAAAACCTTCCGGTTCAATGCGGTATTTCTTCAGCAACTTCCCCAGCGAGCGGCGTTCCTTGCCTGCCAGGCGGGCGGCGTGTGAGACGTTGCCGGCGGTTTCGCACATCAGGCGGATCAGATGGTTGCGTTCAAACGCCTGCAATGTGGCCTGCTTGGCATCGTTGAAATTGAGTGTGTTGGGATGGACGTCGCGCGCGGCGCGGCGGCGATCCGCTTTTTGTCGTCGTTCGGTGACCGGGGCGGGGTCGCTGATCAGGATATCGGGGCCGTCGCACATCAGGAATTCGCGCTGGATGCGGTTCTGCAATTCGCGCACGTTGCCGGGCCAGATCTGTCGCATCAGCCAGGGCACGGTATCCGGATGCAGTTCGAGGTGGGTCATGTTGTAGCGGCAGGCGGCTTCGTTGATGAAGTGCTGCGCCAGCAGGACGGCATCGTCGCCTCGGTCACGCAAGGGGGGCACGACCAGTTCCATGACGTTGAGACGGAAGAGCAGGTCGGCCCGGAAGCGTTCTTGTTTGACTCGTTCATGCAGATTGCCGTTGCTGGCGGCAAGGATGCGGACATCAGCGGATAACAGTCGGCTGCCTCCGAGGGGGCGATATTGGCCATCTTGCAAAAAGCGCAGCAGGCTGACCTGGGCTTTGGGCGACAGCGCATCGACTTCATCAAGGAACAATGTGCCGCCTTCGGCCTGGGCGATCAGCCCGGCCTGGGTGTCGCGGGCATCGGTGTAAGCGCCTTTGCCATGGCCGAACAGTTCGTTTTCGATCAGATGGTCGGGCAGGGCGCCGCAATTGATCGGGATGAACGGTTTGTCGGCACGTTTGCCCTGGTAGTGGATGGCGCGCGCGGCGAGTTCCTTGCCGCTGCCGGTCTCGCCGCTGATCAGGACGGTGGCGGCAACGTTGGCGATCTTGGCGATTCGAGCCAGCATGTCGAGGAAAACGGCGGACTGACCAATCAAGCCAGTGGGTTGCGACTGTCGCGCCATTTGTTTTTCTTCCCTTCTGAATCAGGCATGAAGGTCAGCCTGTACGGTGTTTATTTATCTAAACCGTAGCAAATTTGCCTGGATTCAGCCACCCGGGAAATGTTACGCAAGCCAGGATCATGCTGCCCTGGCCTTGCTCTCACGTCGGCCTGCATCGCCCAGCCGATTCACCCCGCTGAGCAAGGCCTTGATCGAGGCGGTGACGATGTTGCCGTCGATGCCGACGCCATAGTGTTCCGCACCGCCAGCGGCCGGGGCGAGTTCGATGAAGGCACAGGCTTGCGCGTCGCCGGCGTGTTCGCTGGCATGCACGGAACGCTCTTCGTAACTGCGCACCTGCACATCGATGCCGGCGCCTTGCAAGGCGTGCACAGCGGCGTCGATGGGGCCGTTGCCTTCACCGCTGAGCAAGTGCGTGACGCCATCGACTTCGATCGTCAAACGGATGCCCTGTGCCTTGCCGTGTTCGAACAGATGGTGTTCGACATAGCGCACGCTGCGTTCATCGATGAAGTAGGTGTCGGAGAACAGCGTCCACAGATCAGCCGCGCTCATCTCGCCGCCGTGGCGGTCGGTATGGCGCTGCACTTCGGCGGAAAACGCCACCTGCAGGCGGCGCGGCATGACGATGCCGTATTCGGTTTCCAGCAAATACGCCACGCCGCCCTTGCCGGACTGGCTGTTGACGCGGATCACCGAGTCGTAGCCGCGACCGAGATCGGCCGGATCGACCGGCATGTAGGGCACATTCCACATGGCATCCGGTCGCTGCGCGGCAAAACCCTTCTTGATCGCGTCCTGATGCGAGCCGGAGAAGGCGGTGAATACGAGGTCGCCGACATACGGATGGCGCGGATGGATCGGCAAGCCGGTGCAATGCTCGGCGGTGCGGGCGATGGCGTTGATGTCGGAGAAATCGAGCCCCGGCGCGATGCCTTGCGTGTAGAGATTGAGCGCAAGGGTGACCAGATCGACATTGCCGGTGCGCTCGCCGTTGCCGAACAAACAGCCTTCGACCCGGTCGGCGCCGGCCATGACGCCCAATTCGGCGGCGGCAACGGCGGTGCCGCGATCATTGTGCGGGTGCAGGCTGAGAATCACGCTGTCGCGGCGGGCGAGATGGCGATGCATCCATTCGATCTGGTCCGCATAGACGTTGGGCGTCGCCGCTTCCACCGTGGCGGGCAGGTTGAGGATGACCTTGTTTTCAGCGCTGTTGCCAACCCCGGCGCCCCAGGTGGCGGTGACCGCGTCGCAGATTTCGCAAGCGAATTCGAGTTCGGTGGTGGAGAAGGTCTCCGGGCTGTATTCGAGCACCCATTCGGTGTCCGGTTGCTCAGTGGCAAGCTGCTTGATGAGCTTGACCGTATCCACCGCCATGTTCACAACTTCGGTTTTGCTCATGCCGAACACGATGTCGCGGAACGGTTGCGAGGTGGCGTTGTAGACGTGAACGATGGCGCGGCGCGCGCCACGCAACGACTCCATGGTGCGGCGGATCAGGTGCTCGCGCGCCTGGGTGAGTACTTCAATCGTCACGTCATCCGGAATGTGGCCGCCTTCGATCAGGCCGCGTACAAAGTCGAAATCGGTCTGCGAGGCGGACGGAAACGCCACTTCGATTTCCTTGACGCCGATCTCGCACAAGGTGCGGAACATGCGCATCTTGCGCTCGACGTTCATCGGCTCGAACAAGGCCTGATTGCCATCGCGCAAATCGGTGCTCATCCAGATCGGCGGCGCGCTGATAGTGCGGTTCGGCCACCGGCGATCAAGCAGGTTGATGGCCGGGAAGGGACGGTATTTGGCGGCGGGGTTGGACAACATGATGACGGCTCCTGAAGTGCAGTTTTCGATGCGTCATCGTAGCCGGACTAGGGTGGAATTTGATTGCGTACTATGCTTGGTGTATGTATTTATAAGATACATACAGTCTTAAATTAACGGATTATTGATATTAAATTGCCATCCATGAATACAACCAGCAATCAACCACAACTCGACCGCTACGACCGTCAGATTCTGCAACTCCTGCAGGCGGAAGGCCGCATCAGCAACCAGGATCTCGCCGACCGCATCGGCCTGTCGCCATCCCCTTGCTTGCGCCGGGTGCGCGCACTGGAGGAATCCGGCCTGATCACCGGCTATCGCGCGCTGCTCGACGCCAAGGCGCTGGGTTTTTCGCTGATGGCGCTGATCCACATCTCGATGGACCGCCACACCCCGGAACACTTCGAACGCTTCGAGCAGCAGGTCAGCGAAATTCCGGAAGTCATGGAATGCCTGCTGATCACCGGCCAGGCTGCCGACTACCAGCTCAAGGTGGTGGTGAAGGACATGGACGCCTACCAGGCGCTACTGCTCAACCGCATCACCCGCATCGAAGGCATCACCGGCGTGCATTCCAGCTTCGTGCTGCGCCGGGTGATCGACAAGACGGCGTTGCCGGTGGCAGGGGGATAAACGTAAGCAAGCGGCAAAATGTAGGGCGGATGAGCCGGCGTCTTCTTGCCGGCGTTATCCGCCGCATGCCAAAACATCCGGCGGAAGGCGCGATAAAGCCGCTTTTCCGCCCTACACGGCTGGCTACTCCCCACCCGTAGCCCGGATGCAGCGCAGCGGAATCCGGGGCAGTTCAGCACGCGGCATGGATCGGTTCGCCACAGGTCAAAGGCCCCGGATTCCTTTGCATTCCATCTGGGCTACGCTGACTATTCAACGTGCTCTCGTCAGCATCAAATCAATGTAATTTCAGCCTTGCCGATTGGCGTCGATGAGCCGACCCATGACAATGCTGCTGTTTCCACTAACTTCACCGCCAACATGACCTCGCAAGAACGCATCCCCAAGGCCATGGCAGAGAAATTTGCCGGCATCACAGCACTCATCGACCCATTCTGTGCCCGCTACCTGAATGAAGAATATCGCCAGATGATTCACCACGCCGTGGGTGCGCTGGCCAGAAAGCGCCCCTCGCCGCTGTCAACAGGCAAGGAAAGCGTCTGGGCTGCCGCTGCCGTGCATGCTGTCGGCCGCGTCAATTTTCTTGATGACCCTGCTCAAGATCCACACTGTTTGCCGAAAGTGATCTTTGAATTTTTCGGGGTCGCGCAGAGCACGGGGCAGAACAAATCCAAGGGCATCCGGGATGCACTCAACATGGATCACTTTTCACCTGAATGGACGTTGCCCAGCCGGCTTGCCGACAATCCCATGGTGTGGATGCTGGAGGTCAACGGCCTGTTGATGGATATTCGCCAGGCGCCGATTGAGTTGCAGCGCCTCGCTCACGAAAAAGGGCTGATTCCGTTTATTCCGGCCGAGCGTCAGGAAAACCTGAAATGAGCCGAACATGGTGAACTGCCTTGCCTTTGTCGTGCTTCCGGAATCCAGGGCAACGCAGCTTCAAAGCCCTATCGGATGATCAACATGGAACATATTCAATGCGAAGGCTGTGGCGAGAGCAGCCTTTTGCTGCGCCGGGTGATCGACAAGACGGCGTTGCCGGTGGTGGGGTAGGGGATGAACTGTAGCGGCGACCGTTAAGCGGCTCTGATTTCGTCGAGCAGGTCCGGGTGACGGTCGAGCATCTTGAGCAACTTCACCAGCGCCAGAGGTGGTCTGGTTTTGCCATTTTCATAGCGTGAAAACGCATTGGCGCCGCCACCGAAGATTTCGGCGGCTTCGCGCTGGTCCAATGCAAGTTTCTTGCGCACGCTGGCAATGAACGCGGGATCAACAATCGCTGCGTTGATCTGCTTGGAGAACGCGCGCATTTCGCGCATGACGCGATCCGATTCGGCTGCATCCAGCACGGACTCTGCGCATGCTGGACAGTAATCGCCCGTCACTGCTGTGATGAGGGTGGTTTCGCCCTTGTAGGTATAGGGGAGGTCGCGGGTGTCGTGGATCAATTCCGCTGCGCCGCAAACAGGACATTTCATGTTCATAGCTCCTTGAAGGACACGATTAGCACATCGTCGATGACCGTCAACTTCAGATAGATGTCGCCAACGGCTGTGCTCGGACGATAGACGTCCTGCCAGATGGTGTGATCGACGTGAGTCGTCATGCTCTTGTAAAAATCGGCTGGTGTGAGCGCCAATACCACAGCCAGCATGCCGGAATAATCGAACCCCAAAGCGGTGGCGCCGACTCGGGCGGCATGGGTGGTTTTCACCTTGCCTGCCTCGATCAAGGCTTTGACCACGGACAATTTGCAGTGTGGGGTTCGCTTCT
>CAMDHJ010000092.1 GCA_945897865.1 Tepidiphilus sp. J10 | reverse complement strand
CGGACCCATCAGCATGCTGCAACAGATGGGTCCGCTGCGCTTGACCCATCCTACGAACAGCTCCTTCGGTTGCGAACGTTTCCGTGCATCGATGGGTCCGCTGCGCTTGACCCATCCTACGAGCGGCTCTCCAATGGTTTGTGTTCATTGCGCATCCCCCGAATTTTTATGCTCTGAACTGCGGACCGGCAATTCAAGAACAAGGCGCGCGCCCTGCCCCGGGCCGTCGCTTTCGAGCGTTACTTTGCCGCCAATCTCCTGCACAAACATCGCCACCGAATGCAGGCCGAAGCCGCTACCGCGCTGCTTGGTCGAGAAGCCGAAGCGAAACAGGTTCTCGCGCGCGCCGGGTTCGATACCGGCACCGTTGTCGGCCACTTCAAGGCGGACTCGATCCTGCCCAACGGGTTCGGCGCGCAAGCTCAGGCTGGCACGGAAGGTTTCCTGCTCGGCGCGGCCGTCGATCGACTCGATCGCGTTGCGCACCGCATTCACCAGGGCTTGCAACAAGCGGTTGTGCGGCAGGGTCAGCAGATCGACGCGCGGATCAACCTCGACGCTGACCTCGATGCCACGTTTGTTGAAGCTGTCGCCCTGCATCTCCAGCACCGATCGAATCGCCTGCTTCAGGCTGAAGCTGCTGGTCTGGCCATTCGGCCGCGCGGCGGTCTGCTGGATGCGAACAATGCCGGCGATGTGGCGCACGCTTTCGCCCAGACTGCGCGCGCGTGAGCGCAAGGTTTGTTCCGACAAGCGTTCGATCGCGCTGGCGGCTTCCAGCTGGATGGCGCACTGGCGCCGCGCCAGGTCTTCCAGTTTCTGAGTTTTCGTGTCCAACTCCGCCTGACAACGCACGCCGTTGCTGGCCAGCAGCGCCGCTACTCGCACCAATTCACCGCCGGCATGGTCGATCGTCTCGGCGTCCTGGGTCACTGCGGTAATCGCATTGCCGATGTTGTGCAGCACCGACGTGCTCATCTCGGCGATGCCGGCCTGGAAGGCGCTGTAATGCTCCAGTTCCTCGACCCGTTTGCGCTCGGCGATATCCATGTTGATGCCGCGCCGACCCAGATAAACACCGGCCTCGTCGAACACCGGTTGGCAGGCATGCTCGATCCAGTGATAGCTGCCATCCGGCCGCCGGATTCGCATCGCTATCATGGAATGCGGGTGCTGCCCGGGCTGTTCCAGGCTCTGCAGCTGATGCTCGCGCCAGAGCGTCTGATCGATTGGGTGCAACAGACTTTCGAACAAACCGGGGTCGGCGATGAATTCCGCCGGCGCATGCCCGCAGATCGCCTCGCAGGCCGGTGAGACGTAGCGATAGCGGCCATCGGCGCCGAGCCAGTAGTCCCAGTTCCAGGAATACTCGGCCAGAATCTGGTAACTCTGCTGGCTGTCATGCAACGCCTTTTCGCGCTGCTCGACAGCCGCCGCCATGTCATTGAAGCTGTGCGCCAGCAAACCAATTTCATCGCGCGACTGGACCGTCACGCGGGTGCTGTATTCGCCCTCGGCGATCTGCTGCGAGGCTTTTGCCAAGAGCATCAGGCGCCGCGTCATGAGATGGTTGAGCAACATGCCAATGGCCCCGAACAGAACCAGCAGCAACAGCAGCAGCCCGAACACTTCGCGCTGCCAATTCCGGAAGGCCAGATCAAGCATGCTGTCGGCGGGAATGTAGATGCTCATGACGCCGCGTAAATCGCCGGCCTGATAGCCATAGCCGGCTTCATAACGCTGCCGGATCGTCGACGGCGCGGTCTCCGGCGAGTCATGACATTTCAGGCAATACGGTTCGGTCCAGATCGGCGCCGCGAAGTGGAAAAAGTTTTCGCCGTCTTTGGCAACGCGGGTGTGGGTGTATTCCTCTGCTTGCGGGTGCTCGCGAAACCAGGCCATCGCGGCGAGTTCGTTAGCATCGGCCTGATTCATTGGATTTCGCGGCCGATCCGAGACGTTGTTGAAGCGGACCCCGCTGTGCGTCCAGTTGGGGAAATCCTCGGCAATGCGTGACATAGCATGCGCCGGCAGGAAACCCAGCGTTTGATCGTTCAGCGGCAGGCCGCTGGCAATGAACTGCTTGTGATAGACGCGCCGCGTCGCCATCAGCGCGGCGCGTAAATCAAGCGCCTGCTGATGCATCCGCGTCTGGGCGTCCGCTTCGACAGTACGGTGGTGAACAAGGATCGCACCGCCGGACAAACCAAACATGACCAGGCCCAGAATCAACCAGATCTTCAGCCTCAGGCTCATGTCATGTACCCCTTCCGCGCCGTTTGCATGGCGCATGGGACTTTCTGAAAATCAATCGTTCAAGCCCGGTATCTGCGTCACCTCATTGCGACGTCGAACCAGGCCCGCTTATTCCTTGTTGCAACGGCAACTCCAACACCAGGCGGGCGCCACGACCCGGACCATCGCTTTCCAGCGTGACCCGGCCGCCGGCTTCCACCGCGAAAACCTGCACCGATGGCAATCCAAAACCGGTACCGCGCGGTTTCGTGGAGTAGCCAAAACGAAACAGGCTGGCATGCTGCTCCGGCGTAAAACCAATGCCGTTGTCGCTCAGCGTCAGGCGCAAGCAATCGTCCGCCAGGGGTTCTGCGCGGATATCGATGTAGCCAGTGATGTTCTCGACGCGCAGCCGTTCTTCGATCGCCTCGATGCTGTTGCGCAGCGTATTGACCAGGGTTTGCAACATCACGTTTTGCGACAAATTGACCCACTCAACTGCGGAATCCACCTGCAATGAAACCTGGATGCCAAGTCTGGCGCAGGCATCGCCCTGCATTTCCAGCGCCGAATTGATCGCTTGCGTCAGACTGAAGCTGCCACGCTGGGTACTGGGAATGACCGCGCTCTGCTGGATGTGCACCATGTCGGCGATATGCCGCACGCCTTCGTCAATCCGGCGCGCCGGTTGACTCAGCGTGTCTTCGATCAACTGGCGAAGCGCGCGCGCGGCTTCAAGCTGGATCATGAACTGGCGCCGGGTCAACGCATGGGCTGGGGTGTGGGAGGGCGCCTGGGCGGACGCGTCCGCTGACGTGCTGGCGGCAAGCAAACCGGCAAATTCGGCCTGGCCGCGGCTGGCATTGGTTTCCAGCAATGTCGCCACGCGCAGCATTTCGGCACTGGCGTGCTGAATCTGCGCGGCATTCTGAATCACCGAAGTAATTGCATTGCCGACGTTATGCAGCACGGACGTGCTCATTTCGGCAATGCCGGCCTGGAAGGCGCTGAAGCGTTCCAGCTCTTCGGTCCGTTTCAGCGCGCTGATGTCGACTGAAATATTGCCGCTACCCAGCAATACCCCGGCCGCATCGTGGATGGGGTACTTGCGGGTAAGGAACGTGCGTACATTGCCATTCGGGCTGATCACCGGCTCTTCCCGGAGCAGGAACTCGCCCGGCGGCAGCTTTTGCGCGCGGCGATCATCCGCCATGTAGGTGCTGATCGGCTCCTGTAGCGGCGAAACATTGAAAATCTCGGCATCGGTCTTGCCGATCAAATCCGCCGCCGAGGCATGGCCGCTGGCATCGGCGAAAGCCTGGTTGGTCGCCACCACGCGCAAATCGCGGTCTTTCACCACGATGATGTCGCGGCTGTGTTCGACCACCGCCGCCAGCGCGGCTATCCGCGCCTCGGCCTGGATGCGCGCGGTGAGATCGACCACGCCACAGGCGAACTGGATATCCTGGCCGGACTCATCCGGCAACCGCGCAATATGTAATTCGCCGATAAAACCGACGCCATCGCTGTCCATGAAACGCACCCGGCTGACCTGGCTAGCACCGGCTTCATTCGCGCTGATCAGCGCGCGCGCGAGTTCTGCTTCGTCCGCCGCGTCGATCAGCCGCCGCAAGTAAGGTTTACGCACGCCGTTGTCGGGCAATCCGAACAACACATTCGCCTTCGCATTGGTCTGCAGAACCTGGCCAGCGCGGTCGATCACCAGCATCGCCAGCGGCAGATGCGAAAACAGCTTGGCGAAACGATCCAACGCCAGTTCCGAACTGGCCTGCGCTTCGCGCAGTTCGGCATTCTGAATTTCCAGCTCGGCCTGATAGATACGCAGATTCTCGACCAGGCTATCGAGTTCGAGGTTTTCCCGCGCCAGCAGTTGATCGGCCAGATCGAACTCGCCACGCTGCAAGGCCAAGCGGGCGCGCGCTTCTCTTTCCTGGGCGATGTCTGTGGGTGTATCGGAGGAATCCGAAACAGATTTTTTAGCCATGATTCGTCGTTGCAATCATTTGTTTACACATATCCAGCCTTCGCAGGGCGCGCACGGCAGAGGCGGAGAACGCTGTAGGAGCGTCCGCTTGCGGCGCGAGCGTTGAGACATCGGCCCGCAAGCGGAGCCTCCTACCACGCTGTCAACCGTCAAATTCAGGTTCGTCGTTGCAATCATTTGTTTACACATCATTTGTTTACACATCATTTGTTTACACATATCCAGCCTTCGCAGGGCGCGCACGGCAGAGGCGGAGAACGCTGTAGGAGCGTCCGCTTGCGGCGCGAGCGGTGAGACATCGGCCCGCAAGCGGAGCCTCCTACCACGCTGTCAACCGTCAAATTCAGGTTCGTCGTTGCAATCATTTGTGTATGCATATCCAGCCTTCGCAGGGCATGCACGTCAGAGGCGGAGAACGCTGTAGGAGCGTCCGCTTGCGGCGCGAGCGTTGAGACATCGGCCTGCAAGCGGAGCCTCCTACCACGTTGTCAACTGCCCAATTTCTGTTCATCTAGCGCCTCGCATCCCTGCCCGACTCTAGATCGCCGGCGATACCGCGAATCACCGCCAGCAGGTCGTCGGCTTCAACCGGCTTCGGCAGGAAAGCCAGCACACCGCCACGATTCACCGCCTGCATCACCACTTCCTTCTCGTCGGCGCCGGAAACCATGATGCGCGGTACATCCGGGAACAAACGCCGCAGATGCGTCAGCACGTCAACCCCGTTGGCGTTCTCCAGGTAAAAGTCTGAGATGACCAGATCGATGCGGTGTTTGCCCATCACATTCAGCGCACCCTCCAGATCAGACACGGTATAGGTGCCATAGCCGGCATCCTGCAACAGCAAGGCAAGCAATTCCGCTTCGATCGGCTCATCCTCGATGATCAGCACATTCAACAGCGGCGCATGTATCACCTGTCCGGCCGGACGCAGGTCGCGGCGTTCCATCACCATTGTTTCCACGGCATCCGGGCTGGTTGGCCGGCTGGTCAGATAGCCCTGGATCTGGTCGCAACCGTAGCGCGCCATGAAGCGAAGTTGCGGATCGGTCTCGACGCCCTCGGCCAGCACCCGCATGTTCAGGTTGTGCGCCAGCGCGATGGTGGAACGCACGATGGCGGCATCTTCCGGGTCGCGCGTCACGTTGCGGGCGAAGATCTGATCGATCTTCAGCACGTCGAACGGATAGTGCTTCAGATAGCCCAGGCTGGAATAACCGGTACCGAAGTCATCCAGCGCCAGGCCAACGCCGAGACGCTTGATCTCGCGCAGCGTCTGCGCCGCCACTTCCGGATTCTTCAGCAATGAAGATTCAACCACTTCGATTTCCAGCAGCGCTGGCGGCAAGCCGGTATCGGCCAACACCTGACGCACATCGGCGAGCAGTCGGCCGGAGGTGACATGGTCGGAGAAAATGTTCACCGCCACCCGCAGCGGATGCTTGCGATCCAGCCACTGGCGCGCCTGGCGGCAGGCCGCATTGAGCACCCAGCGGCTGACCGGTTCGGCCAGATCGGTGGCTTCCACGATATGGATGAACTGGCCGGGCGGCACCACCTCGCCGCCACGCCGCCAGCGCAGCAGCGATTCCGCCGCCACCACGCGGCCACTCGCGGCATCCACTTGCGGCTGATAGACCAGGAACAGTTCGTTCCGCTCCAATGCCAGGCGCAACGCGGCTTCGGTGTCGAACCAGTCGATCGCCGACTGGGCATGCCGCCGGTCAAAGAAGCGGCTCTGGTTGCCTTTTTCCGCCTTGGCGCTGCGCATCGCGTCTTCCGCCGCGTGCAGCAAACCGTTGGTATCCGCCGCATCGCCCGGATACACCGCGATACCGAGTGAAATACTCAGGGCCACCGGCGCCATCTGGTCACCCACCTCAACCGGCTCGGCCATGCTTTCAAGCAGCGTATTGGCGGTCGCCATGATGCCGGCCATGGCTTCGTTCCTGTCTTCGACCGCCGCCGTGTCGTCGCGCAAGAGGACGGCAAATTGATCGGCATCCATCCGCGCCAGCATCGTATTGGCGGGCAGCATGGTCGCCCAGCGTTGCGCCAGATTGACCAGCGCGCGGTCGCCGGCGCCGCGGCCGAGGCTTTCGTTGAGCTGAGCGAAACGGTCGACATTCAGCACCAGCAACGCAAACTGGCTGTCGTTGTTGAGGCTGACAAGAATGGCCTGCGACACTTGCGCCAGCAGCTTGCGCGCGTTCGCCAGGCCGGTGAGCGGATCGAAATTGGTCGCCTGTTCCAGCCGGTTCTGCAACGCATGCTGTTCGGAAAGGTCATTGAAGACGCCGATATAACCGCTCAACTGGCCGGACGCATCTTTCACCGCAGTAATCGCCAGCCATTCCGGATAGACCTCGCCATCTTGGCGCCGGTTCCATATCTCGCCGTGCCAGTAATCGGTTTCCTTCAGCGCCCGCCACATCGCGGCATAGAACGCGTCGTCATGCCGGCCGGAACGGAGCAGGCTGGGTTTCTGGCCGATCACTGCCGACGCCGGGTAGCCGGTGACATCGCTGAAAGCCCGGTTCACCGCCACGATGCGTTGCTCGGCATCGGCAATCATGATGCCGTCGGCAATGCTCTCGAACACCATCGCGGCCTGTTTCAGACTGGCGTCGTTGCGCTTGCGTTCGCTGATGTCTTCCAGTGTGAATTGCAACAGGGAGCGGGTGCCATGCTGGAAGCGCATCAGATAGACCTCGCCATCCCAGATTGCACCATCCGGCCGGCGATGCCGCCATTCGAACACCACGCTGCCTTCAGCCAGCGCCTGCGCGACATACTGCCGCGCCAAATCGGGTGAATTAGTGCCGCCGTACTGGGCGGTGTCGGAGACATCCGCCAGCGTCTGATTCAACACCGATTGCCGATCCAGCAAGCCGTAGATATCCACCGCAGCCTGGTTGCAATCGATCAAGCGCAGCGTTTCCGGGTCGAGCACCGCCATCGCGATGCGCGAATCGGCGAACAGCAGCTTGTTGTACGACTCGCTCTCGCGCAGCGCTTCTTCCGCATGCTTGCGCGCCACCACATCCATCACCATCGAGGCGATCTGATCCACCACCTGCAGATCTTCCGGTGTGTAGTCAGTCGACTTATTGCCGACGCCAAGCACGGCGGCAACCTTGTCGTCGCGCAGGATCGGCACCACCAGTTCACGCAGCAAGGTTGCATGGCCTTGCGGCAGACCCTTCTTGTCCGGCAGGCTGGCGTAATCGTTGTGGATCACCGGCTGCCGCTGGCGGACGCAATCGGCCCAGACCCCGGCCTGATCAAGCGGGTAGTGCAGTCCCTTGGCGGCTTGCTGAGCTTCGACCGTGCACATGCGATCAACGGTATTGCTCGACCAGGCTTGCAGGTTCAGGGTTTGCTGATCGTCATCGACAAAATGGAAGAAGCCGATGTGGCTGCCGGAGAACAGTTCGGCCGCATCCAGCGCCGCTTTCATCAGGTTATCCAGGTTGTCTTTCAGCGCCAGGTCGGACAGTTGCAGACGGGTGCGCAACAGGGCTTCCGAGCGGTTGCGCTGGTTGACGTCACGCAGGAAGGCAAACACGCGGCCGGTCTCGCGCGAAAGCGCGGTATTCACTTCCACCTGCCAGACGGTGCCGTCCTTGGCCCGGTGCAAGGTCTCGAACAAACCACTGCCGTTGGTGATGATCTCCTGCATGTGGCGGGCGGTTTCTTGCGGCCTTTCCACCGCATCCAGATCGCTGATCCGCATGTCCAGCAATTCTTCCCGGCTATAACCGGAGCGCTTGCAATAGGCATCGTTGACTTCCAGCAGATGGCCTTCCAGGTCGATCATCCAGAAGCCGTCAGCCGAGGTTTCGATCACCGCCCGATAGCGTGCCTCACGCTCGCGCAACATCTGCTCGTTCTGCATCCGCTCGCTGATATCGGTGCCAATGCCGACCATGCAGACAGGTTGCCCGTCCGCATCGCGAATCAACGTGGTGCGCAGTTCGACATGAACAATGCTGCCATCGGCGCGCCGATTGGTCATCTGGCCCTGCCAGGCGCGGCTTACCTGCGTCGCCCGCACGATGCCATCCTGATCGATGGAAGTATCAGGATTGCTGCCAAAAATGCTGACGTGCTGACCCATCAATTGCTCGCGCGAGTAACCGGAAGTCTGGCACAAGGCCTGATTGGCATAGGTGACATAACCGTTCAGGTCGGTAATGCAGACGGTGTCCTGAATCTGGTCGAGTACTTGCGCCTGCAAGCGCATCTGGGCGTCCACCGACTTGCGCTCGCTGATGTCACGCACGCTGACATGCAACCTTTGCAAGCCGTCCAGTTCGATCAGACGGGCGCTGGCCTCGACCGGAAACTGACGACCCTCCTTGTGCTGATGCACCGTCTCGTAGATCAGCTGGCCGTTCTCCAGCAACTGTTCGAGCATCGTGTCATAGCCATTCCGTAATGTCGGCGGACGCAGCAGGTTGGCCGACTGGCCGATCAGTTCTTCACGTTGATAGCCATACATCTCGCCCACCCGCTCGTTGGCCTCAAGCAACTGGCCCTTCATGTCGAGCAGCAGGATGGCGTCGTTGGCGTAGCGAGATAAATAGTCGTAATGCCGTTCCAGCACCCGCCGCTCCAGCTCTTTGCTGAGCAACTGGGCGCGTTGGCGGTTGACCTGGCTGCGCCACCACAGCCAGGCGACCAGGCCAGCCGACAGCAGCAGCAAGCCGGTCGCCAAGGTCGCGCCGAGCGCAATGCGATGCAGCGGCGCATCGACTTCACTTTCGTCGATCTTGGCCACCAGAATCCAGGGGGTGCCGGGAATGCGGTCGGCAAACGCCAGGACGGGATCACCGCGAAAATCGACGGCATTCGAGATGAGACCCCGCTCACCATCCATGGCCCGATAGCCGACCCGATTCGGGTTGCCGCGCGGAACCGAAATACCACGCAGCGGTAATTCTGGATGGCGCGAAGCGAACAGGATGTGCAACGCCTTGCCTTGCTGCACCAACACGGTTTCACCACTGGCACTGGCGGTAGGCCAACGTTTGATCATGGAAAACAGAGTGCTTTGCGCCGGCAACGAAAAGAACATCGCGCCAACCGTGCGTTCACCGTTTTCGTCGCTGAGCACCATCGGCCCGAACATGCCGAGCATGACGCCGCCGCTTTTACCATGTTGGTGGAAATCGACCAGGAGCGGTTTGCCGCTGGCAATAACCTGCAGCGCTTCGGCGCGATGCTCATCCATCGCGATATCGGGCTTGATGCTCAGGCGCGGCGTGCCGGTCAGGTCGAACAGCGTGATATTGGTGAGACCGTAGGATTTCTCCATCATATTCAAGCGCCGCTGCATTCTTGCCACCAGCACCGTGTCTTTGCCGCCTGCCTTGACCCAGGCATCGAACTCCACCACCCGTTGCGATCCGTAACCGAAATGGTGGGCATTGGCGTGCGCCACTTGCAACCAATCCTTGATCTGTTCGATCCGCAATTCACCCACCGTGCTCAATTGCGCTGAGACATCGGCGCGAATCTGTTCACGCTGGACATGGAACAGGAAAGCGCCGGTGGCGATCAGGCCAAGCGAGAACAAGCCAAAGGTGACCAGCGGTAGCCAGGGACGCGGCGCAGCGATGACCTGCTCGCGGCGATCACAGTCAACGCGGTGCCAGCGCAACAGGAGATACAGCAATAAGGTGGTGACCAATACAAATACCAGGCCTTTCAAGGTCTGGCCAGGCGTCGATGCCGATGTGCCATGCGTAAGCATTTCCAAAACGAGATCGGAGGCGAGTATCCAAAGCCCGGCCAACACCAGATAGACAAGCGAGATACGGACGGCGGGTTGGGAAATCAGGCGGCGGAGCGACATGACTGAATATTAGTTAAGAAATAAAGGATCAACCGCCCCCGAAGGCGGCGGCGACGATGGCGCGCGGCATCGCATCCAGCGACAGGACTTCGCGTACAGCCTGCATCTTGATGGCTTCCTTCGGCATGCCGAACACCACACAACTGGCTTCGTCCTGTGCGATGGTGTGGGCGCCGACGTCGAACATCTCCTTCATGCCGCGCGCACCGTCGTCACCCATGCCGGTCATGATGATGCCGGTGGCATTCTTGCCGGCGTACTTGGCGACCGAACGGAACAGCACATCGACCGAGGGTTTGTGGCGCGACACCAGCGGACCGTCCACCACTTCGACCAGATACTGCGCGCCGCTGCGCTTCAGCATCATGTGCAGGCCACCGGGGGCGATCAGCACGCGGCCGGGCACGACGCGGTCGCCATGCTTGGCTTCCAGCACCTCAACTTCGCACAGGCTGTTCAGACGTTCGGCAAACGCGGCGGTGAATTTTTCCGGCATGTGCTGCACCACGACAATGCCCGGACAGACGCGCGGCAACCGGGTCAGCACCGCTTCCAGCGCCTGCGTGCCGCCGGTGGAAGTGCCAATGGCGACGATGCGTTCGGTGGTCTGCGCCATGGCGCTGACATTGCCCGGCAACATCGCGTCGGCAGTCAGCTTGGGTGGCACCGGCATCATGGCTGCGATCGGCATCGCCAGGCGGCGCAGATTGGCCTGGGCGGCGGCCTGCACCGCGCTGACCAGATCATTCGAGGCATCGGTGAGAAACTGTTTCACGCCCATTTTCGGTTTGGTGATGATGCTGACCGCGCCGGCGGCGAGCGCCTGCAACGTGGTTTCGGCACCTTTATCGGTCAGCGACGAGCAGACCACCACTGGCGTCGGGTGCTCGGCCATCAGCTTTTTCAGGAAGGTGATGCCGTCCATGCGCGGCATTTCGACATCCAGCGTAATCACATCCGGCCATTCGATATTCATTTTCTGCATCGCGAAGATTGGATCAGACGCGGTAGCGATCACCTTGATGTCCGGCGCGCGGCCAAGCACGTCCAGCATCACCTGGCGCACCACGGCGGAATCATCGACCACCAGCACCTTGATCTGTTTCACCCGTTCGTTTCCTTATCGAATCACACTTCCATTCTGCAAACCGCTTTCAACCGGACTGTAGGTGCGAATTTATTCGCACAATCAACCGCTTACGTGCGAATAAATTCGCACCTACATCAGTCACGCCAGCGGCTGGTGCTTCAGCCAGACATCGCCGTTCCAGACATCAAGCATCAGCTTGCGATGACCATCGCCACCAAGATGTTTAGCCTTTATCGGAATTTCGTAGCGTTTCAACAGGGTCAACGCCATTTCTATATTGCGATCGCCGACATTCATTTCATTCTTCTGGCATTGCATCTGGAACATGTTGGCGCCGCCGAACACCTTGGCTTCGAATTCGGCCGGATCGACGCCCATGTTCCAGATTTTTTTCATCAGCAACAGCATGGCTTCGTCGCCAAAGCGGCCGTCATAACTGCCGCCTTCCGGTATCACGCCGCGCGACGGCAGCATGAAATGACACATGCCGCCAACTCGCAGGCGCGGACTCCAGACCGTGATGGAGACACAGGAGCCAAGCAGTGTGACGATGCGCGTCTCCGGTCCGCCGAAGTAAAAATCACCGGGGTGGAGAAAGACTTCGCGGATACCGTTATTGGGTGAGCTCGCAAGCGTGTTCATGAGATCGGGGGTTCTGCATCATCAAACGAGTAACCGTAGGATGGGCCAAGCGCAGCGGGCCCATCATGCGCGCCACATCGATGGGCCCGCTGCGCTTGGCCCATCCTACGACTGAGCGGATTCATACGCTTGATCGGGCGGCAAGCGCGAGCTTCCCCGAGCTCCACAGCGAGCTGATTTCATCCGCCGCGACCGGGCGGCTGTAGAGATAACCCTGGCCGACATCGCACGCTTCGGCGTGGAGAAACTCGGCCTGGGCAGCCTCTTCCACCCCTTCCGCCACGGTTTCCAGACCGAGGCTGCGGCCGAGCGCGATGATCGCGCGGACGATGGCCTCGCCATTGCTGTCGCGGCCGATGTCGCGGACAAATGATTGGTCGATCTTCAAACGATGCATTGGCAGGCGTTTGAGATAACTCAACGACGAATATCCGGTGCCGAAATCATCAATCGCCAGCTTGACGCCGAGTTCGCGCAAACCCTGCAGCATATTCAACGCATGGCCGCTTTCTCCCATGATCATCGATTCGGTGACTTCCAGTTCCAGCCGCGCGCCGTCAAGACCGCTGCTGACCAAAACCTCCGCCACCAGCGGCAGCAAGGTTTCACGCTCAAGCTGCTGCACCGACAGATTCACCGCCACGCAGGGGATGTGCAACCCGGCTGTATCCCAGGCCAGCATCTGGCGGCAAGCCTCGCGCAACACCCATTCGCCGATCATGCCGATAATGCCGACCTCTTCCGCCAATGGAATGAAACGATCTGGCGCGACCAGGCCGAATTCGGGATGCTGCCAGCGAACCAGCGCTTCGACGCCGCACAACTTGCCGCTGCCGAAATCAATCTGCGGCTGATAGTGGATGCGCAATTCATTGCGGCTGACCGCGCCGCGCAAGGCGTTTTCCATCACCAGATGCTCGAATACGCCAGCCGTCATGGCCTGCTCGTAGAACTGGAAATTGTTGCGTCCCTGGCTTTTGGCTTTGTATAGCGCGGCATCGGCATGGCTAAGCAGATCGTCGGCGTTGTCGCCATCATCCGGGTACAGGCTGATGCCGATGCTGGCGCTGATCGCCAGTTCGGTCTCACCGATCTGGATCGGCTGCAAAATCTGTTGCAGCCATTTCATCGCCACCAGGCTGGCGCTGTGCAGGCTGGCATCGTCTTCCAGCAGCAAAATGAACTCATCGCCGCCGACCCTGGCCAGGGTATCGCCACCGCGCGTCTGGCTGACCATGCGCGCTGCCACCGCTTTCAGCAACGCATCGCCCACGCTGTGGCCGAGTGATTCGTTGATCGTCTTGAATCGATCCAGATCCAGCATCAACACCGCCAGCTTGTTACCCTCCCGCTGCGCCCGCTGGATCGCATGCTCCAGGCGGTCGCGCAGCAGATCGCGGTTTGGCAACGCGGTCAGCGCATCGTAATGCGACAGGAAATCGAGTTGTAGCTTGGCCTGCTTGTGCTGAGTGATGTCTTCGGCGGTGAACACCGTGCCCTTGTCGGGATCAGCCGCATCGAACCAGGCGCTGATCAGATGCACATCGATCAGGCCGCCATCCTTGCGTTGCCAGCGGGCTTCGATCTCACCGCGTCCGCAGCGGGCGATGTCGGCATATTTTTCGCGACCGACCCGTTCAAACTCGACGTCATCGGGATAAACCATGCGCGCCGATTTGCCGATCAGTTCTTCCTCCGTATAGCCCAGCATGTCGCAGACGGCCTGATTCACATCGACAAATTCGCGCGCGGCGATGACGCCGATGCCCAACGGAACGGTCTCCAGCATGGCGCTCAGATAAGCTTCGCGATCAGCCAGCTTGTAGCGTGACTCGAATTCCTGCCGCCGATGGTTGAAGCTGGCCAGCGCGAAAGAAACATCTCCCGCCAGTTCGCGCAACAGATCGCAGACATCGGGACGCAGGAAATCCAGGCTATCGGCAAAGAAGCTGATCAAGCCGATGTTGCTGCCATCACGTTGCAACGGGAAATGGATCATCGCGCCGACACCGTTCTGGCGCAGCCAGTCGCACCAGGCCGCAACCGGCCCGGTTTTTTCGGGCGACAGATCCGGGCTGCAAGGCAGCGGCCGCGACATCGGCTGCCGCGTGCCCTGCGGTAAAACGATGTGGTCGCCCTCCAGCATCGGCAGCCATCCGGTCAGCGGATGCGCCTGCGATCCGGCCCAGGCATACGACCAGAGTTCATCGCCCACCTCATCAAGCAAGGCGACCAGGCTGGCCTTCAGGCCGCCTATCTCAACCGCGATGTCACACACCTGTTGCAGCAAATCGCCTTCATGCTGTTCCAGGACAATGCGCTGATTCACCTCGCTCAAGGTCTTCAGCAAGCGGCCGACGTGGCTGGTTTCCGCCTCGGCGGCAACCCGCCGGGTGACATCGCGATTGACGCCACGGCGGCCGAGAAAATCACTGCCTTCAAACACCGGGCTGCATTGATGCTCCAGCCATTTGACGTTGCCGTCCCGATCAATCAGGCGCAGCAAGAGGTTGTCGTGCGCATGATGTGCATCCCCCGCAGGCGGCGGAGATTCCATCTGGTGCTGATGCCAGGCGGCGCGATCATCCGGATGCAGCAGATTGCAGAACAGTTTCGGATCAGCCAGGAAGGCTTGCGGCGAATAACCACAAATGGCTTCGCAGGCGGGCGAGACGTATTCAAAACGTTGGTCGGCGCCCAGCCAGTAGTCCCAATCCGGCGAATGGTCGGCAAGGATGCGGTAGCGCACCTCACTCTCACGCAGGCGCTGATTCATGCTGGCGGTCTCGGCTTCGCCGCGCAGTCGCTCGCTGAGATCGACCACCGCGCAAACGAATTCACCCGCCTCGTTTTCCAGATCCGGCAG
>CAMDHJ010000091.1 GCA_945897865.1 Tepidiphilus sp. J10 | reverse complement strand
ACGACGTTTGGTTCTGTTATTGGCGTGGGACACATTGTTCCCCACCATCGGCTTCTTGCCGGTGACCTGACATACACGTGCCATGAGCGATTACCTCTTAAAATGGCTGAATCGGAAAGCCGACGTTTATATCACATCGGCTTTGCATGAGTCAAAGCCAACCGCGTTCGGCAAACGACAAACCATCTCTGCCGGCAACGATGATGTGGTCGAGCACCTTTACATCCACCAGGCCCAACGCAGCTTTCAACTGATCAGTGAGCCAGCGGTCGGCCTGGCTGGGTTCAGCGACACCGGAAGGATGGTTGTGCGCAAGGATGACGCCGGCAGCATTCCAGGCCAGCGCCTGCTTGACCACTTCACGCGGATAGACCGAAGTCTGGGTCAGTGTGCCGCGAAACAACTCGGGCGCTGCCAGCACACGATTCTGGCTATCCAGAAACAACACCATGAAAACCTCGTGGCCGAGGCCGCGCATTTTGAGTTGCAGGTAATCACGCACGATTTGCGGTGAATTCAGCGCATCGCCGTGGCGCATTTCCTCGCCCAGCGCGCGCTTGGCCATTTCCAGAACCGCCTGCAGCTGCGCGTACTTGGCCGGCCCCATGCCGGGAATCGCGCTGAAGGCGGCGAGATCGGAAGCAAACAGGTGGTTGAGGCCATTGAAGCGGTCGAGCAGTTCACGCGCCAGATCAACCGCGCTTTTGCCGGGCATGCCGACGCGCAGAAAGATCGCCAGCAGTTCAGCGTCGGACAAAGCCGCCGCACCGCGCTCCAGCAGTTTCTCGCGTGGCCGTTCGCCGGCCGGCCAATCCATGATCGACATGCTTTTTCTCCCATTTTGTTGGCATTTTGGTTTGGTCCGGCATTGCGAAATAGGTTACTCGCAGAGCATGCCGTCTTCCGCCCAGGCGCGTACATCGCGCGCCCATTCTTTTGATCCACCCGGCACTGCCGGGAATTTACCATTCGGCGTCATGCCATTATCCAACGCCCAATGCACGCGCTTGTCGTGCAACAAGTGGGCAAGCAACAGGCTGTTGACGTCACCCGTGCCCAGATTTTTCTTGGCAATCAAACAGGTCTCGCGCGCACTCTTCCCGGTCCAGTCCATCTTTTCATGCGGCGCCATCCATTCGCCACGCGGCAAACCGGTGAGGCGCGGCGTATGGCAGTTGTCGCACAGATAGCGGGAGCGATGCGAGTTGAACGCGCGGCCGTTGTGTGTCCGACTGTTGAACTGGTGGCATTGCAAGCAGCGCGGGTTCTGGAACTTGGCGTACAGCGCATCGCTGAATCGGGTTGGCTGCGCATTGGCAACAGGAACCACTGACACAACCAGCGCCAGCAGCCAGACGACCGACAACAGAAAACCCTTCAAGCCAATCATCATGCCGTCTCAGTCAGCGCTTCAGGTGGCGCTGCCGGGCAGAAAATATCCTGATAAGCGGCATAGGTCGAAGTCAGCGTCCAGGGGACAAATACCAGCAGTCCCAGACCAAAGGGCAGAATCAGCGCGACCATGCCAACAACGCCCAGGATCAGGCTATAAACCAGGATTGGGCGCCAGTTGATCCAGCATGCCCAAAGGCTCCACCAGAGGGCGCGCCCGGCCGGAAAGTTTTCGAACATCACCAGAGCAGGCGCAAACCAGGTTGCCATCAGCAGCGGCACAAACAGCAGCGTGCCCAGGCTCATCGCCGGCAACGCCGTGGCCAGGATCAGTTCAGCTTGTTCCGGCGTCATTTCCGCCGGGTTCTGGGCTTGCTGCAGCAAGGCATCCATATCGCCACCGGTGAAAAATTTCACCAACTGGAAGATCAGCAAGGTGACCAGCATGTACAAGCCACCGATGATCAGCAAGGTATCGCGACGTTCACGCCAGCCGGCGGCAAGATAGATGAAGGAAATTGTCTCGCCGTTGCTGCCACCGCGACTGGCCGCCATATAACCGGCCACGATAAAGGGAGACAGCACATGCACAGCAACCACGCCGACAAACGGCAGCATGCCGACCCCCAGCAAAACGAGAAAAACCAGCGCGGTCATGCCGGACCAGGGAATGGGCGCCAACAAGAACAGGCGCCAACCTTGTTTGATCCAGGCAAGACCAGCAGCAGCGGGTGGGCGCGAAAGGGTGAGGGAATTCATCGGCTTGACGGGGAATTACGGGTAAGAAAAGGCGTACCAAAAAATTCGGTACGTCGTTGCAGACAACCATCGCTGGCAACGTATGGTCGCATTCAAGGCTAAAACTCGTGAATCACCCAGAGCGGAACCTGAAAATTCGGAGACAGATCGTCGTACTTGCGCATCTGACCATCGCCGCGCTGGTCGATCAGAAAATAGGGCCTGCCGTGCAGCGGGGTGACCTTGATCATATAAAGACGGCCTTTTACGCGATATTCCTCGACCCGTTCATCACCCCGCTGAACGATGGTGATCTGAGGTTCAAGATCAAGATCAACCATGCCGGGTGGCGGCGGAATATCAGGCAAGGGTTGAAGCTGCGCCGGCTTCGCATCGGTACGATTCGAATCTGCCTGCGCGGGTATAGCCAGCATCACGCCGGCAAGAAGGATAGCAGTGCTTCGCATGGTGAAATACTCGAATTCGATGCACCGATTCTAGCCCGGATGTTTCATCCTTGAATCCTATGTTGAACGCGCCTCAGCCGTTGAGATGTCCCATGTATACAAGTGCTAGCCTATTCGATCACCCTCACCAAATGGGTGAGTCCGCTGATCAAGCCACCTGGAAGCGCGAAGCCAACTGGTTGAGCTCGTCCGCCAAATGCTTCAACCGACTTGCGGAAGCTGCGGTCTGGGCAACCGATGCACTGTTTTCCTCCGACCCCTGGGCAATGCGTTCGACTTTCAGCGCGATATCACGCGCTGCCACCGATTGCTCCTTCAGCGCCAAACTGATGTCGTCCACGGCGCGAGTCACCTGCTCGCTGCTGGTCCGGATAGCGGTCACCGAATCACCGGCCAGGTTGGCCAGTTCGACACCGTCGTTGACACGTTTCACGCCGGCCTCCATTTCCTGTACCGCGCGTTGCGTGCCCTGCTGGATCTTGCCGATCATGCCGCTGATTTCCTGGGTCGAGTTACCGGTGCGCTCGGCCAACTTGCGCACTTCGTCGGCCACCACCGCGAAGCCGCGTCCCTGCTCGCCAGCACGCGCGGCCTCAATGGCGGCATTCAGTGCAAGCAGATTGGTCTGATCCGCGATGTCCTTGATCACCTGCACGATGCTGGATATCTGAGCGGAATACCCTTCCAGCTCCTTGATCGTCCCGGAGGTGTTGTTGACCGCGTCCGCAATCCGGCGCATTTCCTCTGCCGCCTCGTGGATGATGCGGCCGCCTTCGCTGGATTGCGTACTTGAAGATTGCGTCACGTTGCGTGCTTCGCGGGCATGTTCCTCAACCTGATCAATCGAAACGGATAGCTCTTCTACCGAGGCAGCCATGCCAGAGGCTGCTTCCGCCTGCATTTCAGTATTACTGGCACTACTGTTGGCGGCGTTGGAAAGTTCTCCGGCAGACTGATTGAGCAACTCGACATTGCTGCGGATCGACTTGATCAAATTATTGAGATTGTCGCGCATGACTCCTAGCCGATTCAGCAATTGGCCGATTTCATCCTGGCCGGCACGGGGTATCGCATGGGTCAGGTTGCCGCTGGCGATGGCTTCCGCAGCCTCGCCGGCCTTTGTCAGACCAACGTTGATGTGGCGGATGGTGAGCATCGCCAGTCCCAGTACGCCAAAGACGCCGATGACGAACAGCACGCCAAAGATCACCGCATCCATTTGCTTCAATTCCGCTTCCTGTTTGACGGCTTCGCCTGCCTCGGCTGCCTGGAAGGCGATCATCTCGTCGATCGCTTTCAGCAGGGCATGACCTTCCTCGCGACCGGCCTCAAGAAAAGCAGCCTGGGCATCCGTGGAAAAATCGCCGGCCTTGATGGCATCGATCGCCGTGCCCTGTTTGACCAGCCATGCGGCGCGCTTGACCTCGATGTCGGCGACCATGCCCTTTTCGCCTTCTTCCAATTCGGAAGTCGCAATCTTGCTCCAGGCCTGATCAAGCTCTGCCTTGCGGCTGGCAATCGCATCCAGATGCATGCTGGTGGGATGATCGTGAATGGCTAGCGTATTGCTTTCCGGCGCATGCTGGAAAGCCAGCAATATCAGGGCATAGTTGTCGCGCGTGCCACTTGCGAGGCGGTTCAGATTCAGCAGATGTATCTGGCTGGCGTTGCTGAGCTGATGCGTGATCTCACTGCCCTTGTTCAAGCTTTGCCAGCCAAGCAGCATGGCTGCGACAAACAATGCAAAAGCAGTACCCGACATCAGCCAGAGCCTTTGCGAAATCAGCAGCTTGTCGAACATGTCACATCCTTTTGGTTAAGCCACACAGGTGATGTGTGGCGTTAACGGTCAGGACAGAGCAAACTTTAACAAAATAAAGCTCGAAAACAGTAACTTAGGACGCAGAGCACCACACAGCGCAGCGCTGACGGGCTATCAAGCGTAGCAGCGCAGTTTCAAGGAAAACTGAGATAGGGCGGTAATACCGCTTGATTCAGCCTTCTGACACCAATCCTGCAATTGCCGGACCAATTGTTCGCGCGAAGCGGTGGAACGGCTCCACACGGCAATCAGATCCTGCCGCATCTGGTACAGAGTGCGAAGTTGTTCGCTGCGCGCCAGGACAGACTGCAATCTTGCCTTCTCGCTGGCCTGCAATTCATTCTGATCCCGATTCAACCAGCGTCGGATCTCGGCCATATCCGGCAACGTATCGGTCAAGGCGCCGCGCAGCTTGTCCAGTTCCTGCGTGCAAACCTTCTGCATGATGCGCGAGTAGCGGGTCATCACGTCGTAACGATGCGTGATGATCGCGTGCAGCAGGTCGGTATCGCAAAAATGCTTGATCTCACCCCAGCGCACCCTTGGCGCCACTTTCTTGACACTCGCCAGGCCCAACAACTCCAGCGTGCGGATGTAAGCCCAGCCGATATCGAACTCATACCAACGATTCGACAACTTGGCTGAACTGCCGTAAGCATGATGGTTGTTATGCAGTTCTTCGCCGCCGACCAGGATGCCCCAGGGCAAGATGTTGGTGCTGGTGTCTTCGCAGGCGAAATTGCGGTAGCCCCAGAAATGGCCGATGCCGTTGATCACGCCGGCGGCAAAGAACGGAATCCAGATCATCTGCACCGCCCAGATAGTCAAACCAATCGGTCCGAACAACACCAGTTGCAGCGCGAGCAGGATGACAATGCCGACAAACGTATAAGGTGTGTACAGGTTGCGCTCAAGCCAGTCATCCGGCGTGCCATGTCCATAGCGATCCAACGTCGCCTGCACTTTGGCTTCGGCGCGATACAGCTCGGCACCCTGCCAAAGCACTTTCTTGATGCCGAATATCTGCGGACTATGCGGGTCTTCCGACGTTTCGCACTTGGCGTGGTGTTTGCGGTGAATCGCGACCCAGGCTTTGGTCACTGTAGCGGTAGTGAACCACAGCCAGAAGCGGAAGAAATGGCTTACAAGAGGATGTAGATCAAGCGCTCGATGCGCTTGGGCGCGGTGCAGAAAGATGGTGACGCTGGCAATGGTGATATGGGTGAGCACGAGCGTAACCACGACATAACCCCACCAAGGCAAATCAATCAATCCATTCAGATAGGCACTCATTCAACTCTCGTAATAAAACAACGGTCAGACATTCTAACGCCGCCTTCAGACTTGCGGGTTGGCTTGGTGAACGACTCTTTGCGGGTAAGGAATTTCGATCCCTTCGCGTTTGAAAACAGCCCAGATCTGCCAATTGAGGTCGGAACGCAAATTGGCCTCACCTTCCTCCGGATCGGCAATCCAGACTGCCAACTCGAGGTCGATACCGTTCTCGCCAAAACTCTTCAGGCGCACATTCGGCGCATGCGTATCAAGCACGCGTTCATGCTGCTGGAGAATATCCAGCAACAGGCTACGCACCCGTTCCAGATCACTGCTATAGGCAACCTGAATTGGCAGCAGGAGCAGATTATCCTTGTCGGTCAGGCTGCGATTGACGACCGGCGTGGTGATCATGGTTTCGTTCGGGATGATGCTTTCGCTGCCGTCGAGGCTGCGGATGACGGTGTAGCGGGTGGCAATTTCCCTTACTTCGCCGTAGTGCGGCCCCACCTCGACCATATCGCCAATGCGCACCGACTGATCAAGCAGCAAGGTGAAGCCGGAAACATAGTTGGCGGCGATCTTTTGCAGGCCCAGGCCAAGGCCAACGCCCAACGCGCCACCGAATACCGACAGCACGGTGATATCGATGCCGACCAGCGGCAACGCAATCAACACGGCCATCAAAACCAGCACCGAGCGCGCCAGCTTGGTCAATGCCAGGCGGATATTGCCGGTCAACGGCATCGAGCCGATAACCCGATGCTCGATGAAATGCGCCAACCACAAAGCCAGCACCAGCGTCGCCGCCAGCGAGAGCAAGCCAGTCAGAATGGTGTACAGCGACAAATGCTGCTTGCCAATATTGAAACCGAAGCTGTTCAGCACAAAAATCACTTCGTCCAGATACCCAGCCAGATGCAGCGCAAACGCACCCCAGACCAGCCACGACACCAGACGCTCGACAAAATGCAGAATGCGGGTAGGTTTGAAGGCGTGGCGCAGGATGAAGAAGCAAACCTGGATCGCCAGAAACGACAGCAACAGCGGCACCGCCAAATTGAACAGATGCACGTTCTGCCACTGCCCGATCAGCAAACGGCCGATCAACACCAGCGGCAGCATGCTTGCCGGCAAAACCAGCCGATTCCAGTCGCTGCCGGCAAGCATGTCGTGCCAACCGCGCACCTCGGACAACCCCTGGCGTAACCGGCGCAAGCCGAACCAGACAGCAAACGCGATGCCGGCCAGCGCAGCAAGTTCGATCAGCATTTCGTGATTGCCGAGATAGCTGGTCAGTGGGGCGATCAGGTTGTCGAAATGTTCAGATTTGTTCATGGCAGGGAAAACAGAACGAAGAACGTGCTAATGCCGCAAGGGTTGCGAATGAATTTTATGTCTGCGCCAATTGGCGGCATAGGCTTCAGCCAGGTTCGGATTGCCGCGCAAGATCAGCAAATTCTCGGCATTGCGGTGTTGTCCGGCATGAGTGAAGTTGAATGAACCGGTCATCACCGCCGCATCCTGCATACCGTTATCGATGATCATCACCTTGTTATGCGCAGCAGCATGCTCGCTATCGATCCACACCGGCACACCCTGTTCGGCCAGCCAGTCGACCCGACTGGTGACAATGGATTCCATCTGCCGCTGATCGGCGATCACCTGCACATCAATGCCACGCCGTTTCGCATCTACCAGCGCTTGCGCGATGTCCTTGTGCGTGAAGCTGTAGATTTGCACCAGCACCTGGCGTTTGGCCTTGCGCACCGAATCGACAATCAAGCCCGCAACATCATCGCCCGGCGTGAAAGCGACCTGCAGCGTACCGCGCGCACTCAGTTGCAACGGCGCATCGGCCTGGGCTGAGGCCGCAGTCAGCAACGCCGCAAGCACGAACCCCGAGAAGCGGCTCAAATCACTCAAGGTTTAAACCGTGCGTTCCATGACTGCGGCAAAGAAGCCATCGGTGCCATGTTTCGCGGTATCGAGACGCAGAAAGTCACCCATCTTGAGATCGATATGCAGCGCCGACAGCACCCCACCGGCAGGCAGCAGATGGAACTCCGGGTTTTCGGCCAGGAACGCAGCGACGATGTCTTCGTTCTCTGCCACCAACAGACTGCAGGTGGCGTACACCAGACGACCACCAGACTTCACCAGACGCGCCGCTGCCGCCAGGATATTGGCCTGAATCTGCGTCAACTCAGCCACCGATTCAGGCGTCTGCCGCCATTTCAGATCCGGGTTGCGGCGCAGCGTGCCAAGGCCGGAACAAGGTGCATCGACCAACACACGATCGAACTTGCCGGCCAGACGCTTCACCTTGGCATCGCGTTCATGCGCAATCAGCAAAGCCTGCACATTTTGCAGACCCGAGCGCACCAGTCGCGGCTTCATCTTGCCGAGCCGTTTTTCCGAGGTATCGAAGGCGTAAAGGCGGCCACTGCCGCGCATCAGCGCGCCGAGCAGCAGCGTCTTGCCACCGGCGCCGGCGCAGAAATCGCAGACCATTTCGCCTCGTTTCGGCGCCAGCATCAGGCCAAGCAACTGGCTACCTTCATCCTGCACTTCAACGCTGCCATCGAGAAACAACGGATGCTTCTGCAGTGCCGGCTTGCCTTGTAAACGCATGCCCAAAGGCGACAGTGGTGTCCCTGCGGCAACCACGCCTTCACGATTCAACTGCACCAGCACTTCATCACGCGTCGCCTTCAGCGGATTGACCCGCAAATCAAGTGGCGCGGCACTGTTCAGACTATCCATCAAGGCCGGCAAATGCTCACCGTATTGGGCAGCAAGCCGTTCATGCAACCAGTCCGGCAGATCCAGTCGCACCGCTTCCGGCTGATCCTCCAGCTTGGCGCCCTTCAGGCTGCGCAGCCATTCCAGCTCCACCTTGTCCAGTTGCGCCTTGTCTTCCAGCGCCTCGAATTCGCGCATGTTGCGGCCGCCATGCCGCGCCAGCCAAGCCAGCAGCAGGCGACGCGGCGTCGGCGGAGCTGCCAGCAGCTGCAGGCTGCGCAGCCGGCGTAACACGCCATACACCGCTTCGGCGATGAACGAACGGTCACGCGCGCCGAAGTTGGGATAGTTGCGGAAAAAGGCGGAAAGCTGCGCATCCGCCGGTTTTTCCAGCTCCAGCAACAGCCCCAGCGCCTCGATCGCCGGCCCCAGATCAAGCCCGCCGCCTTCCGCGCGGACCGCTGTTGCGGACGCCTTGCCGGCCGGCCGAACGGCATTTCTGGGTTTGTGAAGTCTTGGCTTAAGCGACGTCATGACGTGATCCATGTGAAAGCAGGTAATCGAGGAAGGTGCGGGCCACCACCGAGCGCTGCCGCCCGGCGGGATAGACAGCGTACCACTGCCGAATGATAGGGAAGCCCTGCACATCAAGCACAGCGAACTGCGCCGGATCGTGCAGGGCAAGGGTGTGATGCGAAAGTACTGAGATGCCGAGGCCGGTCAACACCGCCTGTTTGATCGATTCGTTGTTGCCCAGCTCCATGCGCGGCTTCAAGGACAGGCCATTCTCGGCGAACAACCGTTCCGCCGCCTTGCGCGTGCCGGAACCGGGCTCGCGCAGCAGCCAGGGTTCATCGGCCAGACGCGACAGCGGAATATGACGCGCCTTCGCCAGCGGATGATCGGGTGCGGCCAGCACCACCAGCGGATTGTCCATGAACGGAATCGCAGTCACCGCCAGTCCCTCCGGCGGCTGGCCGAGGATGTAGAGATCGTCGAGACCGGCAGTGAGCGACTCCAGCACCAATTCACGGTTGGTGACGCGCAGCGAAATCTTGACCCCGGTATGAATCTGCGCAAAAGCCCCCAGCAAGCGTGGGATGAAATAACTGGCGGTGGAGATGACCACCAGCCGCAAAGTGCCTTGCGTCAGTCCCTGGCGCGCCACCAGCGACAACTCGTAGCGCTTCACCGCGCCGAGAATCTCGCGCGCCGTGGTGACCAGTTCCTGGCCTTGGTCAGTCAATTTGACGCGCTTGCTGTTCTGTTCCAGCAGCGGATGGCCAACCGCTTCGGCAAGCTTTTTCAACTGCATCGACACCCCGGGCTGCGACAAATGCAACTCCACCGCAGCCCGCGACAACGAAAGATGACGGGCAGTCGATTCAAAAACCTGGAGTTGGCGCAGAGTCAGATGCAGCATCGAACAATTATAAGTAAATACTTATGCCAACCATTACAAAACATGATTTTTTCTTATGAGGCAAACTCACTATAGTTCACCGCATTCCACGTAGGGGCAATGCACGTAAAAGCCTAATCCCGGAATAGTTCAATTCAGTACAAACGCATCTTTTAAGGAGCAAGTAATGGATCAGTCAGCACGTTATTCCGACCTCAGCCTGAAAGAAGAAGACCTGATCAAGGGCGACAAACACATTCTGGTCGCGTACCACATGCAGCCGGCCACCGGCTACGGTTACCTGGAAGTCGCTGCGCACATTGCCGCCGAATCCTCCACCGGCACCAACGTTGAAGTTTCCACCACCGATGACTTCACCAAGGGCGTAGATGCGCTGGTGTATTTCATCGACGAAGCCAAGGGCGTGATGAAAGTCGCCTACCCGAACGACCTGTTCGACCGCAACGTCACCGACGGTCGCGCCATGATCGTTTCCTTCCTGACCCTGGCCATCGGCAACAACCAGGGCATGGGCGACGTCAAGCATCTGCAGATGCAGGATTTCTATGTGCCCTGGTCCATGCTGCGTCTGTTCGACGGCCCGGCAAAAGACATCACCGACCTGTGGGACATCCTGGGTCGCTCGCGTACCGATGGCGGCTACATCGCCGGCACCATCATCAAGCCGAAACTGGGTCTGCGTCCCGAGCCGTTCGCGGCCGCCGCTTACCAGTTCTGGCTGGGTGGTGACTTCATCAAGAACGACGAGCCGCAAGGCAACCAGGTGTTCTGCCCGACCAAGAAGGTCATCCCGCTGGTGTACGACGCAATGAAGCGCGCCATGGACGAAACCGGCCAGGCCAAACTGTTCTCCGCCAACATCACGGCTGACGACCATTACGAAATGCTCGCCCGTGCTGACTACATCCTGGAAACCTTCGGACCCGATGCCAACAAGGTGGCCTTCCTGGTTGACGGTTATGTCGGCGGCCCCGGCATGATCACCACCGCGCGTCGTCAGTACCCGCAACAGTACCTGCACTACCACCGTGCCGGTCACGGCGCCATCACCTCGCCGTCCGCCGTGCGTGGCTACACCGCCTTCGTGCTGTCCAAGATGTCGCGTCTGCAAGGTGCTTCAGGCATCCACGTCGGCACCATGGGCTACGGCAAGATGGAAGGCGGCAAGGACGACCGTAACATCGCCTACATGATCGAGCGCGATTCCGCTGACGGCCCTTACTACCACCAGGAATGGCACGGCATGAAGCCGACCACCCCGATCATTTCCGGCGGCATGAACGCACTGCGTCTACCCGGCTTCTTCGAGAACCTCGGTCACGGCAACGTCATCAACACCTCCGGTGGCGGCTCCTACGGCCACATCGACAGCCCGGCGGCCGGCGCGATCTCCCTGCGTCAGTCCTACGAGTGCTGGAAGGCCGGCGCTGACCCGATCGAATTCGCAAAAGAGCACAAAGAGTTCGCTCGCGCCTTCGAATCATTCCCGGGCGATGCCGATCGTCTGTACCCGGGCTGGCGTGAAAAGCTGGGCGTCCACAAGTAAATCGAACGCCTGCTGCATGCATTAAGTTGTGAAAACGCCTCCGGTTCGCTGGGGGCGTTTTACTTTCGGCAATGAAAAACCCTTGAGCCGTCATTCCCGCGAATGCGGGAATCCAGTGCTGCTTTCTGGATTTCAGCCTGCGCGGGAATGACGAGTTGATTGGAGATGCGCAAATGACTACCGACAAAGAGCAATACAAAGTCCACACCGAACCCTACTACCAGGCCCAGGGCAAGGAAGTTCAGTTGTACGAAGCCGCCTACCGCAACCGCCTGCCGGTGATGGTCAAAGGCCCGACCGGCTGCGGCAAATCGCGCTTCGTCGAATACATGGCCTGGAAACTGAACAAGCCGCTGATCACCGTGGCCTGCAACGAAGACATGACCGCATCCGATCTGGTCGGCCGCTACCTGCTGGAAGCCAACGGCACACGCTGGCTGGACGGCCCGCTGACCGTAGCCGCCCGCATCGGCGCCATCTGCTACCTGGATGAAATCGTCGAAGCGCGGCAGGACACCACCGTGGTGATCCACCCGCTCACCGACCACCGCCGCACGCTGCCGCTCGACAAAAAGGGTGAGCTGATCCACGCCCACCCGGATTTTCAACTGGTCATTTCCTACAACCCCGGCTACCAGTCGTTGATGAAGGATCTGAAGCAATCGACCAAGCAGCGTTTCACTGCCTTCGATTTCGACTACCCGGACGCTGTGCTGGAAACCACCATCCTGGCCAAGGAAACCGGGCTAGACGCCACGATCGCCGCCAACCTGGTGAAGATCGGCCAGACCGCGCGCAACCTGAAAGGCCACGGCCTGGATGAAGGCATTTCCACCCGCTTGCTGGTTTACGCCGCCACGCTGATCAAGGACGGCGTCGACCCGATCGATGCCTGCCGCATGGCGCTGGTGCGCCCGATCACCGACGACGCCGACATCCGCGAAACGCTGGATCACGCGATCGACGCAACGTTTGCCTGATTAGCCCCCTCTCCCGCAAGCGGGGAGGGTTGGGGAGGGGAAGTGGGCGGTTCATCCAACCGCGCGGCCCTCTGATGAAACTACCAAGCAGCGGCTAAGTGAGCCAACGACGCCCGCCAAGCCACTGCTTGTCCCCCAGCCCTTCCCCCACTTGCGGGGCAGAGGAAAGGAACCGCTATGACTGAAACCGAAACCGAATACCAACATCCCCTGATGCAGAGGTATTGGGCCATGCTCGATACCCGCTTCAAGCTGGTCGAGGATGTCTTCGAGGATGTTATGGCGGAAGCCTTGGCCATCCTTACGCGCGAGGGGATTGAGGCCTATCTTGAAGCCGCCCGAGTCATCGGCAAGCTGGGGCGCGGTGTCGAGCCCATGCTGGTCTTCCTGGAGGAATGGCCCTCGGTCGCCAAAGTTGTGGGCGAGCCGGCGTTGCCCCAGGTCATGGGCTTCGTCATGAAGATGCAGAAGTCGCCCAACGGCAAGGCCATCACGCCTTTCCTGCAAACCCTCGCCCCAGTGGCCCGACGCCTGCACGCCAACACACAATGCAGGAACTACCTGAGCGTCGCCGAAGATTTGATGGCGCGTACCACTGGCTCCATCCACGGCCACCATGCCACCTTCCCCAGCCCTGGCTTGCCGGACTTCTTTGCGCAAGCGCCATTCCTGCTTTCACAGCTCAGCCTGGAAGGCCTGAAAAACTGGGTCGAATACGGCATCCGCAACTACAACAACCACCCGGAACGGCAGAAGGACTATTTCACGGTGCAGTCCGCCGACAGCCACGCCGTGCTGCAACGCGAACGCCACGGCACGCTGTTCATGGATGTCGAACGCAAGCTCGACCTCTACCTGCGCGGCCTCTGGCAGGACGCGCAGCAACTGGTGCCGTATTCCACCGCCTTCGACGAACTGCGCAAGCCGGTGCCGTACTACGACAAGCTGGGCATGCGGATTCCGGATGTGTACGACGACGCTGGGATCATCACCGGCCTCGACCGCTACCGCGCCACGCTCGCCCACATGGTCGGCCACCAGCGCTGGACGCAGGCACTGATTGCCGACAACTGGAGTCCGTTCCAGCGCATGGCGGTGGAGTTCTTCGAAGACTGCCGCATCGAAACCCTGCTTTGTCGCGAATATCCCGGCCTCAAGCGCATCTTCCTGGCCTTGCATCCGAAGCCGGTCGAAGACGCCTGCGACCCGGAAACCACCTCCTGCCTGCGCCACCGCATGGTGATGATTTCCCGCGCCCTGCTCGACCCCGAGCATGGCTATCGAGATGCCGATCTGATCGCTTTCACCCAGCGCTTCCATGACCTGATGGCGCAAGGCGAGTCGAATACCAAGGACATTGCCTCGCTGGCGCTCAGCTACGTTGCCAAGACCCGCCGCCAGAGCGACCAGCTGGCCAAGGTGCATTTCGATAACACCGTGGTCGATTACCGCGACGACAACCGTCAGATGTGGAAATTCATCGAAGAGAGCGACGATGAAGAGATGTTCGAGAAGGAGAAGAAGCGCTCGCCCGAAGAGGAACTGAAAGGCCTGCCGCCGCGCCACTATCCGGAATGGGACTACAAGAGCCTGACCTATCGCCCGGACTGGGCCAGTGTGTATGAAGCGCTACACCCGAAAGGCAACTCCGCCGACATCGATCGCCTGCTGGAAAAACACAGCGCGCTGGCCAAGCGCCTGAAGCGCATCCTCGACTTGCTGAAGCCGCAGGACAAAGTCCGCATTCGTTACCAGGAAGAAGGCAGCGAACTCGACCTGGACGTCGCCATCCGCTCGCTGATCGACTTCAAGGGCGGCGCCAACCCCGACCCGCGCATCAACATGAGTCACCGCACCGACGGCCGCAACATCGCCGTGATGCTGCTGCTCGACCTGTCCGAATCGCTCAACGAAAAGGCCAGCGGTTCCGAACAGACCATCCTCGAACTCAGCCAGGAAGCCGTATCGCTGCTGGCCTGGGCGGTGGAACAACTGGGCGACCCGTTCGCCATCGCCGGCTTCCATTCCAACACCCGCCACGACGTGCGCTACCTGCACATCAAGGGCTATGGCGAAAGCTGGGGCGATGAAGCCAAGGGCCGACTGGCGGCGATGGAGGCCAAGTATTCAACCCGCATGGGCGCCGCCATGCGTCACGCCGCGCATTATCTGGAAGCGCGTCAGGCCGACAAGAAACTGATGCTGATCCTGACCGACGGCCAGCCATCCGACATCGACACCAACGATGAACAGCTGCTGATTGAAGATACCCGCCAGGCAGTCAAGGAACTCGACCGCGACGGCATCTTCACCTACTGCATCAGCCTCGACCCGAAGGCCGATGAATAC
>CAMDHJ010000090.1 GCA_945897865.1 Tepidiphilus sp. J10 | reverse complement strand
GCCGACAACTATTTCGGCTACAGCAAGAAGGAAATCAAGTCGCAGATCAGCTATGCCGCCAACCTGTTCGGCGGCACGGAAGAAGAACATTCCGGCGGCGCGCTGGCCTTCCCCAGCTTCAACCTGGGCGACAGTTACAGCCTCGATTCCCGCTATCTGGCCGACCGCCACACGATGCAGGACATGATGCGTCTATATGCCGACAACATCGACTTCTTTCCCGAAGGCTACGGCGTCGACAAACGCTATCCGCAGATCATCTATGTGCCGGAAGACACCCACATGGATCTGCACGAACAACAGGCCAACTGGGCCTGGAGCAACGAACTGCGCCAGCTCAAACTGCTCGCCGGCCATACCTACATCTACCCGTGCGGCTTCAAGGTGCATCTGGAAAAACACCCGCACGCCCCCAGCTGGCGTCTGGTCGGCAGCGAAGCGGAAGGCGCTTTCTGCTACAAGCCATGCACTGTCTCCGGCGGTGGCAAATCGGAGATTTCCAAATCGCTGGTCAGCGCGCTGTTGTCCGGCCCGTTCTATGTGCAGGATTTGAAGCACGACATGGATCAGGTCGAAGCGCTGGTCAAGCACAGCTATTCCGGCCGTTTCAAGGTGAAACCAGCCGGCGGCATGGACACCCGTGGCCTGTTCTCGCCGAATCGCACGCTGGGCTCAGTGATCCGCCTGCTGACCCCGTCGGAGGAATACAACGACACTTACAACGCCTGGCTGGAAACCATTCCGCCCCATATCCGCGCGTTGGCCATCGTGATCAAGCGTTTCTACCGGCCGGAGTGGGATCACGCGGGAGACAGCGGCTGGCGCGAGCATTTCCATGTCGACATGGTCGATGGCCGCCCGGCGCATGAACTCAAATATCACCGCCGCCATCTCGAAGCCAGCTTCCTGCGTGTCGGCCGACTCGAAGACGGCGCCTGGCGGGTGTTCAAGGTGCGGCAAGACTTCGTCGGCGCGCAAAAAGTACAACTGGCCGACGATATCGCCGTCTCCGCCACGCTACCGACACGCCTGCTGCGCGACACCCAGGCCGGCATCGCCAAAGCTATCGCGTGCAAGATCGTCGCCAACTGCGAGAACCGCCTGTTTCAGCGGCCGGACGACGCCAAGCATCGCGGCCTCGACGCGCAGTCTGAACTCGATCTCACCCTGGACGACAACTTCATTTCCAACTTCGAACCGCTGACCCGCGCCGACGCACGCGATCTGGTCGACGACGTGCTGACCTTCCACCACTACAGCGCGGCGATGCAGCGCTTCATCGAAGCCGCCGCGCGGGAAGAAGGGTATTTCGTTTCATCCGCCCACCCGCGCATCGTCAACGGCAAACCCAGCCCCAACGTGCGCTACTTGCAGGCACGCCCCGATCTGGACAAGCCGATCGAAAGCTACATCGCCGACATGGGCACCCGCCTGTATCGCCGCATGCGCATCAGCGACCCGGTGCACCGACCGGTCAACACCATGCTGCCCGGCCGCCGCAACAACCCGCCGAAACCCGGCATCCGGCCGCTGGCAGTCTACGGACCGATCCACTACCAGGAACTGCCCGAACTGTTCATGGACTTCATTGCCAGCCTGTCCGGCAAGTCGCCCTCCACCACCGGCGCCGGCTCCGAAGGCGCGCTGACCAAAGGCCCATTCAACGCGCTGAGCGCCACCGCCGACCTGAACAACGCGCTGGTGTCGTTTATCCTCTGCGGCCACGACGGCTACACCACCGCCGCCGGCCACATCGGCCCGAATCGCAGGGTCGATCACGACATCAGCTTCCTGATGCCGGAAATCTGGTGCCGTCTGACGCCGGAACAGCGCGAAGCGAGTTGGATGATCAAGAAAGGCTATCTGGAAAAACTGGCAGACTTCGACTACGAAGGCCAACCCGTGCTCGCCAGCCGACTCGGCTACCGCATCAGCACCCGCTTCATGCACGCCGTGTTGGGCAAAATCTTCGACGACCCGATGCAGGTATTCGACGAAGCCATGCTGCGCCCGGAAACGCAGGATCTGGCCGCCTTTGTCGATGGCGTCAATCACATTGTCGAAGCACAGCAAAAAGTCGCTCTCGGCTACCTCGCCGACTGCTCTATCGAAGACGCCTGCCCACCGCTGAAGGCACTGCTGCACATCATGGCGGAAGGAACATTCGACGGTAAAGATCTGTCGCACCCGGACATTCGCAACCTGTTCAGCAAGGACAACCTGCTCGCCAGCGACTGGTACAAGCAACGTTTGAGCATCAAGCAGCAGCGTGACATCGCGCTCTACCAACGCCATGTCGACTACCTGAGCAAATTCCTCGCCGAAGCCAATACCCGCTGCGAACCGGATGGCATTGCACATTGCGAAGCGTTGCTGGCCGAAGCGCGCGGCAAACTCGCGGAGGTCAGTGCGCCGGCCTATCTGGAAAGCCTCTGGGGCAGCCTGGGCGCTGACTGGGTGCATCGGCAAGCCGTCACCGGCGTGGACGCGTAATGGCGAATCTGCCGCCCACCGCCAACCCGGAAGGCATACGCCTGTCCAAACTGATGTCCGAACGCGGCATCTGCTCGCGCCGCGAAGCCGACAGCTACATTGCGCGCGGCCTGGTCTACGTAGATGGTCAGCCGATTTCCGAACTCGGCACACGGGTCAAACCCGACTGCAAGATCGAACTCGGCAAACAAGCCCAACAAGCCCAACAGGAACGCGTCACCATCCTGCTGCACAAGCCGGTCGGCTACGTCTCCGGCCAGCCCGAACCCGGCTACAAACCCGCCGTCGTCCTGATCAAACCGGAAGCATTCTGGCAAGGCAGCGGCGGCCCGGCGTTCAACGGCAACCACCTGAAAGGCCTCGCCCCCGCCGGCCGTCTCGACATCGACTCCACCGGCCTGCTGGTGCTGACCCAGGACGGCCGCGTTGCCAAGCAACTGATCGGCGACGACTCCGACATCGAAAAGGAATACCTGGTCCGCGTTGAAGGCAAACTGTCAGACCAGGGCCTGAAACTGCTCAATCATGGTCTCGAACTCGACGGCAAGAAACTGCGCCCGGCGCAAGTGGCCTGGCAAAACGAAGACCAGCTTCGCTTCATCCTGAAAGAAGGCCGCAAACGCCAGATCCGCCGCATGTGCGATCTGGTCGGGTTGACAGTCGTCGGCTTGAAGCGCGTGCGCATCGGCCGCGTTGTGCTGGGGCATCTTCCATTAGGGCAATGGCGGTATCTGCGGGATGACGAAGGGTTTTAAGACAAGCGAAAAACCGGGGAAATACCTTACTTGATTAACCAAGGAAAGGGACATGGGCACACAGGAACGGGTGACATTGGCTTTGAGCTTGATCCAGCGGAACGCTTCGAACTGGTTGACCAAGTGCTGCACAGTCCAGTCAAGCCCGACCAAGAAATTGACCGCAACTTGATTGATGAGGCAGAGCGGCGTCTGGCCGCCTATCGTGCCGGTAAAGTTAAAGGCGGCCGCGCGGTCGGTGAATTCTGATGTGCGTAATCTTTTCAAACGAAGCTCGGCGCGAGTTTGAGTAATCCGAGCACTACTACAACCTTCAGTCGCCGCGACTTGGCGATGCCTTACGAGCGGAAATCATGCAGGCTGGCGCCAACGGTAATCTGTAGCAACAACCTTCGTTTCATCCCAATCGCGGGATGAAACCGGGGCTACTGCGGCAACCTGCCGCCGCAAGCTATAAGTTTTGCCCGCCCCGTTTACGCGCCAGTGGCGGGTTGCGATCAAAATAACGCTTGATACCGTTGACGATGGCCTTTGCCATCGTGTCCTGGTACTGCTCATCGTTCAGGCGTTTTTCTTCTTCCGGGTTCGAGATAAAAGCGGTCTCGATCAAAATCGACGGGATATCCGGTGCTTTCAATACCGCAAACCCTGCTTGTTCGACGCGCGGCTTGTGCAGTCTATTGATGCCGCCAATTTCTTCCAGCACCTCCTTGCCGAGCTTCAAGCTATCACTGATCTGGGCGGTTTGCGATAGATCAATCAACGTCTGTTTCAGATAGACATCTCTGGCGCCGACATTGACACCGCCAATCAGATCCGCGTCGTTTTCATTCTTAGCCAACCATTTCGCGGCGGCGGAGGTGGCGCCTTTTTCCGACAGCGCAAAAACGGATGAACCACGCGCATGCGGTTTGATGAAAGCATCCGCATGCACGGAAACGAACAAGTCTGCCTGGACGCGACGCGCCTTGTTGACGCGTTCATGCAGCGGCAGGAAATAGTCGCCATCGCGAGTCAGATAGGCGCGCATGTTTTCCTGCTTGTCGATCAGCCCCTTGAGCCGTCGTGCGATGGAAAGGGTGATGTTCTTTTCATGGGAGCCATTTGCCCCCAATGCACCCGGGTCTTCGCCGCCATGGCCGGGATCAATCGCGATTGTGATCAGCCGCATGTATTCCGGCTTGGCTGACTTTTCCGGCTTGATCTGGGTTCGCAGGTCAGTCACTTTGGCCGTCGGCGCGTGCGTCGCCACCTCAGGTGCCTTGGCAGCAGCTTTCGCATCCTCGGCGCGCTTTCCAGCGGTTTCAATCGCACTTTCGATCTGTTGCTCGAAGGACGCCTCGGAACCGGGATAAAGATCCATCACCAACCGAAATCCGTAATCCGCCATCGGTTTCAAGGTGAACAATTGCGGCTGCACTTCAGTCTTCAGTTCGACCACCATTCGGGTCACCCCGGGCCGATTGCGCGCAACCCGGATGCTGTTGATATAGACATCCTGCGGCGTCACCTTGCCGGCAAGTTCTGCCAACACGGCATCCGGTTCAACGCCGCTGAGATCGACAACGATGCGTTCTGGGTTTTTCAGGCTGAAATATTTGTAGCTGATCGGTGCATCGAATTCGACCGCCACACGGCTGTATTCCGGCGATGGCCACACCCGGGCAGCCTTGACGTTGATCTGTGCGGCCGTGGCTGCGACATCGGCAAATAGCGGCGGTGCAAACAGGCTGAGTGCGAACAATGCCGCCGAACATAACGCCCGAATTCGGGTCGTCATGGCTGGCATGATGAATTCAGTCGAGCGATACATAAGCGACCTGCCTCCGTTAAAGCGTCGATCCGGACACTACGCCCGTCATCCAGAATATCGAACTGCACACGCAGATCCGGTTGCGGCAAGCGTCCGCCGGCTTTATCGGGCCATTCAACAAGGCACACGCTGGCCGCATTGAAGTATTCCCGAAACCCCGCGTCCTCCCATTCATCTGGATCTACGAATCTATACAAATCAAAGTGATACAGATTAAACCTCGACAACTCATAAAGTTCAACCAGAGTATAGGTCGGACTCTTGACTCGTCCAGAAAAACCGAGTTCTCGCAACACGCCACGCGTCAACGTGGTCTTGCCGGCGCCCAGATCGCCCCGCAGCCAGAGGCTCAGGCCGGGCGCCAGCGCGCGTCCCAAGCACGCGCCCAGCGCCAGGGTAGCGGCCTCATCCGGCAGGTCGAACTGAAGGAACAACGCTTCGCTCACGCTATCATCTCCGAATGTCTTCAAAACCAAGCTCCTCGACACTCGCAGCGCTGAAGCCGCACATTCGGGCATGGGGAAGCGAGCTGGGTTTCAGCGCGATTGGTTTTGCCTCGCTGGAACTGAAAGCAGAAGAAGGCGAACTCATGAATTGGCTGGCGGCGGGATATCACGGGGAGATGGATTATATGGCGCGTCATGGCGCCACCCGCGCGCGCCCCGCCGAATTGCTGCCGGGCACAACCAGCATCATTAGCGCGCGGGTGGACTACCTGCCAGACGCGGCCGATGCCTGGACCAATCTGGACGATCCGGCGCGCGCCTATGTCTCGCGCTATGCTCTAGGCCGCGATTACCACAAACTCATGCGAAGCCGCTTGCAGCAACTTGGCCAACGTCTCGCGGAGGAAGTTGGCGGCTGCCAATTCCGTGCCTTTTCCGATAGCGCCCCGGTGCTGGAAGTGGCGCTGGCACGCAACGCGGCTCTGGGCTGGAAGGGCAAACACACGCTGCTGCTCGACCGCGCCGGTTCCTGGTTTTTCCTGGGTGAGTTGTTTGTCGATCTGGCGTTTGAACCCGATACGCCAGTCGCCAATCATTGTGGCTCCTGCCAGGCGTGCATCGATATCTGCCCGACGCGCGCCATTCTCGCGCCTTACCAACTCGATGCGCGGCGTTGCATCTCCTATCTGACCATCGAACATGCCGGACCGATACCACTCGAACTTCGGCGGCTGATCGGCAACCGTATTTATGGTTGCGACGACTGCCAACTGGCTTGCCCATGGAACCGTTTCGCACAGCACAGCGACATCGCCGATTTCCAGCCGCGCCATCAGCTCGACACAGCCACCTTGCTTGAATTGTTCAGTTGGAGCGAAGACGAATTCCTCAAACGCCTGGAAGGCTCGGCGATTCGCCGCATAAGCCATGAACGCTGGCTGCGCAATATCGCGGTCGCTTTGGGGAATGCGCTCAGCCTTAAACCGAGTTGCAGCAGCAGCCTGATCACCGCCCTGCAAGGCCGCGCCGATCACCCGTCAGCGCTGCTGCGCGAGCATCTACAATGGGCGCTTTCCCAGTTCAACGCGAGCAAAAATGACCCAACTTGATCCGCGCAGTCCGATCGGCGTTTTCGATTCCGGCGTCGGCGGCCTGACCGTAGTACGGGCATTGATGGAACGCCTGCCGTTTGAGTCGATCCACTATTTCGGCGACACCGCGCGCGTGCCCTATGGCGTCAAATCCGTGCAGACAATTGCGCATTACACGACGCAGATCGCCGAGTTTTTGCTGGAGAAAAAGGTCAAGGTTTTAATCATCGCCTGCAACACGATGGCGGCAGTCGCCGCCCAAGTGGTGCGCGATCTGTCGCCGACGCCGGTGCTCGACGTCATCGACGCCGGCGCGCTGGCGGCTTTGGCGGCAACGCGCAGCCGCCGCATCGGCGTCATTGGCACGCCGACCACGATCAACAGCAATGCCTACGCGCGCGCCATTCACAGCATCGAACCGGAAGCGCGCCTGACCTCGCAAGCCTGCGCGCTGCTGGTGCCGTTAGTGGAAGAAGGCTGGCTGGAACATCCGGTGACCCGGATGACGGCGCAGGAATATCTGAAACCGGTGTTGGCTGAACAGGTCGATAGCCTGGTTCTCGGCTGCACGCATTACCCGTTGCTGAAATCACTCTTGCAGGATGTTGTTGGCCCGGACATCACACTGGTCGATTCCGCCGAAGCCATGGCTGAACAAACCGCCGCCCTGCTCACCGCGCTCAAACTGCACAACCCGGACCGGATTCCGCCGGAGTACCATTTCTGGGTGACCGATGTCCCTCTGCGTTTCCAGACAATAGGAGAGCGCTTTCTTGGCCGTAGCCTGAGCAATGTCCATGTCGTGCAGTGGTAACCGAGATGGGGTGACATTGATATTGGTCATATCTATATTAGTTTTAGTGAATACACTTGGATTCATACCAGTTTGTCCGAAACCGTTTCTTTTTTAACCACGTCAAGGAAATTAGATGAAAACACTCACCGCAATCGCCCTCGCCGCTGCCGTTATCGTTTCAGGCTCCGCTTTCGCCAGCGCCGATCTGGTCAAAAAGAATGGCTGCACCGTCTGCCATGACGCGACCGCCAAGAAAATGGGCCCGACCTGGAAAGACATTGCAGCCAAGAACAAGGCTGACAAGAATGCTGAAGCGGTTCTGGTCGCCGCGATCAACAACGGCACCAAAGGCAAATACGGCAAAATCCCGATGCCGAAGCAGCCGAAAGCCGCTGCCGATGCGCCCGCTCTGGCCAAGTGGATCCTGACCCACTAAACAGCCACTGATTCAAAGCAAGCACGCGGGTGCAACGCCCGCGTTTTCATTTTTTCCATTATTCGATCTGTTTCGATCTGACATCAAACGTGCAGCGAATGAACTTCGAATTGCCGGTATCTATAAGAAAATTTACAGCTGAGTCAGCTTGTCTTTAGATATACGCGGGCCTAACATGATTTTTGTTATCACTGTGTTCTATGAGGTGAAGTCATGAGAATTGCAGCATTGTTTTCCGCCCTTGTTTTGAGCATCACCACCTTTGCCAGCCAGGCCGCCGACCCGATCATCATCAAGTTCTCACACGTGGTTGCGCCGGATACACCGAAAGGTCGCGCCGCCGATTACTTCAAGAAACTGGCCGAGGAACGCAGCAAGGGCCAGGTCAAAGTCGAGGTCTATCCGAACAGCCAGCTGTACAAAGACCGCGAGGAAATGGAAGCGCTGCAGATCGGCGCGGTTCAAATGCTTGCGCCTTCGCTTGCCAAGTTCGGCCCATTAGGCGTGCGTTCCTTCGAACTGTTCGACCTGCCCTACATTTTCCCCAACAAGGAAACACTGTATCGCGTCATGGATGGCGACATCGGCCAGAAACTGTTCGGCCTGCTCAGTGCCAAAGGCATCACCGGACTGGCCTATTGGGATAACGGCTTCAAGCAGATGAGCGCGAACACCCCACTGCGCTCGGTAAGTAATTTCAAAGGACTCAAGCTTCGCATTCAGTCTTCAAAGGTGTTGGAAGCACAGATGAAAGCTCTCGGCGCCAACCCGCAGGTCATGGCTTTTTCGGAAGTCTATTCGGGACTCCAGCAAGGGGTGGTTGATGGCACCGAAAACCCGATGTCCAACCTGTACACGCAGAAGATGCATGAGGTTCAGAAACATTTGACGCTGTCCGACCATGGCTATCTTGGCTATGCCGTCATCGTCAACAAGAAGTTCTGGGAAGACTTGCCGGCCGACCTGCGCACCACACTCAACAAGGCAATGCAGGATGCCACCGTGTTCGAGCGCAAGATCGCACAGGAAGAAAACGACCAGGCGCTGGTCAAGGTAAAAGCCGCCGGCACCACCCAGGTATATACCCTGCCCTATCGGGATCGCGTGGTTTGGCAGAAAGCGCTGTTACCCGTGCACAAGGAATTTGAAGAAAAAATTGGTCGGGATTTCATTCAGGCCGCTTATCGCATCGCCGCCGATGTTGAAAAAGCCAAGTCGAGCAAACACACGCCTCAGCCCGCGAAAGACAAGCCGGGCGCAATCAAGCCTGACTAGCCCGCCATGTAAGCAATACGCGGGCACCACCCCGACCACGGGTCGGGGTTTCTTTCCCAACGTTTTCGCCAAACCTGCAGGGGAAGCAACATGTTTCACCGCATGCTGGATCGTCTGGAGGAGTGGATCATCCTCTCCTTCATGGCCGTTGCTACACTGGTCACTTTCGTTTCTGTAGCTATGCGCTACACCCTCGGCACCGGCTTTACCTGGTCAACCGAGCTAACCGTTTACCTATTCATCTGGATGGCCAAATTCGGCGCCGCATACGGCGTACGCACCGGCATCCACGTTGGTGTCGACTATGTGGTGAACAAGGTGGAGGGCGCCAAGCGACGCTTTCTGGTGATCACCGGCATTTCACTCGGCATCGTCTTCACCGGGATCATCTCCTTCTTCGGCGCGCGCTGGGTGATCTTCATCTACGGCACCGGCCAGATTTCGCCCGACCTGGAATGGCCGATGTGGATCATCTATCTGGCGATTCCATTCGGTTCCGGCCTGATGTGCTACCGCTTCATCCAGTCGTTGTTCAAGTATCTCAAGCATGACCAGATCACTTCAGCCGGCCCGGTTTCCGATCTGCGCGAAGGCGCGCTCGATAGCGCCAAGGAGCAAGCGAAATGACTGCTGCCATCATCATGAGCATCCTCACGCTGCTGCTGATTACCGGCACGCCGATCTCGATCGCGCTCGGCATGACGGTGATGACCTTCCTGGTCTTCTTTTCGTCGTTCGACATGACCACGGTGAACATCATTTCGCAGCGTCTGTTCACCGGCCTGGAGAGTTTTTCCATCATGGCGGTGCCGTTCTTTGTGCTGGCTGGCGCTTTCCTGACCGATGGCGGCGTCGCCAAACGGATCATCAATTTCGCTGTCACGCTGGTCGGCTGGATGCCGGGTGGCCTGGCCATGGCCAGCGTCGTGGCGTGCGCCTTCTTCGCCACGTTGTCCGGCTCCAGTCCTGCGACGGTGATGGCCATCGGTTCGCTGATGTTGCCGGCAATGGTGCAGCAGGGCTACCCGAAGGGATTTTCCACAGGCTTGATCGCCTGTTCCGGCAGCCTCGGCATTCTGATTCCTCCGTCAATCGTGATGATCATCTACGCCGTCGCCACCTCCGAGTCCGCCGGCAAGATGTTTGTCGCCGGCATCGTTCCGGGCGCTTTGCTTGCCCTTTTGTTGATGGGGGTGACTTTTCTCTACGCCAAGAAACACAATTTCCCGACCCTGCCACGCGCCAGTTTCAAGGAAGTCATCAAGTCGTTTAATGAAGCCTTCTGGGGGCTGATGCTGGTGGTCATCGTCATGGGCGGCATCTACGGCGGCGTCTTCACCCCGACTGAAGCAGCCGCGGTGTCGGCGGTGTATGCCTTCATCTGCGCCACCTTCATCTACCGCAGCCTGCCGTTCCGCGACATCAGCAAGGTGTTGCTGCATGCGGCGAATACCTCCTCGATGCTGCTGTACATCATCACCAACGCGATCCTGTTCAACTTCCTGCTGACTTCGGAGCAGATCCCGCAAGGACTTGCCGCCTGGGTCATCGCGCAAGATCTGGAAGCCTGGCAGTTCCTGATCTTCGTCAACGTCACCTTGCTGCTTGCCGGCCAGTTCATGGAACCCAGTTCCATCGTGCTGATTCTGGCACCGCTGTTCCTGCCCATCGCGGTCGCGCTCGGCATCGACCCGATCCACCTTGGCATCATCATGGTGGTGAACATGGAAATCGGCATGATCACACCGCCGGTGGGCCTCAACCTCTATGTCGCCAGCCATCTGTCGCATATGGGTCTGACCGATGTCTCGAAGGCCGCATTGCCATTCGTTGGCGTCATGCTGGCGTACCTGATGCTGATCACCTACGTGCCGGAAATCTCGATGTTCATGGTGGACTGGCTGTATCCGCCGAATCCGGCATCCGTGGTCGCACCGGCGCAGGTATTTGATTAGCCGCCTGTTGGTCATCCCCGCGCAGGCGGGGATGGAGGTAATTGCTGAGGTGACGAAGTAGTAGGAGGCTCCGCTTGCGGGCCGATCCGTAACGCTCGCGCCGCAAGCGGACACGCCTACAGTGCAGTCAAATTTCTCTTGCCAGATCAAAACTAAATAACTAATAATTTAGTCATGAAAAGCAGCTACGAACACGCACTCGCCCCGGAATGGGTTTCTGTTTCCAAGGTCTTCTCGGCACTGGGCGACGAACAGCGGCAACGCATCCTGCTGCTGTTCGAGCGTGGCGAACGCCTCAACATCAGCCAGATCGTCGAAGCCTCGCCGTTATCCCGCTCGGCAATTTCGCACCATCTGCGTGTGCTGCACGACGCTGGCGTCATGCGTTCGGAAAAGATCGGCAAGGAAGTTTTCTTCTGGATCGATGCCGCCTTTCTGAAGCAAAGCCTGGGCGATGTGCTGGCCTACATGCAGGAAAATCATTGACATATTTCCCCACATTTTTTTCCCCAAACATAACCAATTAATTAGTCATATAGTCAGGAGAGTCTCATGTTCAAAAACGTCATTCGCCTCATGCTGCGTGGCCTGTTCAAACTGCTGTTCCGCTTGCGCATCGAAGGCAGCACGGCCGGAATGCAAGCCGGCAAACTGCTGATCATCGCCAACCATGAGTCGTTCCTCGACGGTCTGCTGCTCGGCGTCAGCCTGCCGCTGAATCCGGTTTTCGTCGTGCATACCGGCGTTGCCCAGAGCCCGCTGTTCCGCCTGGTGCTGTCGCTGGTCGACTATCTAGCGGTTGACCCAACCAATCCGATGGCAATGAAAAGCATCGTCAAACTGCTCGAATCCGGGCGTCCGGTGGTGATCTTCCCGGAAGGCCGCATCACGCCGACCGGCAGCTTGATGAAGGTGTATGACGGCCCGGCCTTTGTCGCCGCCAAGACCGGCGCGGAAATTCTGCCGGTGCGGCTGGATGGCCCTTCGCGTTCCTGGTTTGCGCGCACTTCCGGACGCTACCCGAAGCAGTTTTTGCCGCGCATCACGCTGACCATCCTGCCCACTACCCGCATCGCCATGCCGGAAACCGGTTCCGCCAAACAGCGCCGCCGCCACGCCGGCGAAGCAATGCGCCGGATCATGCAGGAGATGGTGTTCAGCGCGCGGCCCCGACAAACCCTGTTCGCCGCCTTCGTCGATGCCGTCTCCATCTACGGCCGCAGCCGGCCGCTGCTGGAAGACATGAAACAGATTGAACTGACCTACGGCGCGCTGTTACGCATGACACTGGGCCTGAGCCGGGTCGCAGCGCGAGTCACCCGGGAAGGCGAAGCGGTCGGCGTGTTGTTGCCGAATCTGGCAGCCACCGTGGCGTTGATGTTCGGCCTGTCGGCACGTGGCCGCATCCCTGCCCTGCTCAACTACACCGCCGGCGCGGAAGGCCTGAGCAATGCCTGTGCCGCCGCAAAGGTCGATACCGTCATCACCTCACGGAAATTCATCGCCGCCGGCAAACTGGAACCGGCCATGACCGGCCTGAGCAAACAGCGCGTCCTGTATCTGGAAGATCTGGCAGCAAGCGTCGGCCTGTTCGACAAGCTGTGGGTGCTGATTGCGCAATATCTTCCCGCACCGACAAATGACCCGGAAGCCCCCGCCGTGGTGTTGTTCACCTCCGGTTCGGAAGGCAAACCGAAAGGCGTCGTGCTGTCGCATCGCGCGCTGCTGGCCAACATCGCGCAGATTCGGGCGGTGATTGATATGTCGCCGGACGACCAATTCCTCAACGCGCTGCCGATGTTCCATTCCTTCGGCCTCACCGGCGGCACTCTGCTGCCGCTGCTGTCCGGCGCAAGCGTGTTTCTCTACCCGTCGCCGCTGCATTACCGGGTGATTCCGGAACTCGCTTACGACCGTAACTGCACCGTGTTGCTTGGCACCGGCACCTTCCTCGCCAACTACGCCCGCTTCGCACATCCGTATGACTTCTACCGCCTGCGCCATGTCATCGCCGGCGCGGAAAAGCTGTCCGACGCCGTGCGCAACACCTGGTTCGAGAAATTTGGCATCCGCATCATGGAAGGCTATGGCGCGACAGAAACCGCGCCGGTGATCGCCGTCAACACGCCGATGGCCTACAAGAGCGGCAGCGTCGGCCAACTGTTGCCCGGCTTGCAGGCGCAACTGGTTGCCGTCCCCGGTATCGACAACGGCGGCCTGCTGCATGTCAAAGGCCCGAACGTGATGAGCGGCTATTACCGCTTCGAGAAACCGGGTGAACTGGAACCGCCGGCTTCCGAAGTCGGCGCCAGCTGGTACAGCACCGGCGACATCGTCGAAATCGACGCCGAGGGCTTTGTGCATATCCGTGGCCGGGTCAAACGCTTCGCCAAGATCGCCGGCGAGATGGTGTCGCTGGAAGTGGTAGAGAAGCTCGCCGTCAGCGCCTCGCCCGCCTTGATGCACGCCGCCACCACGCGCAGCGACCCGCAGCGCGGCGAAGCGATCATCCTGTACACCACCGATGCGGCGTTGAACCGTGAACGCCTGCTCGAAGCAGCGCGTGCCGGAGGTGCGCCGGAAATCGCGGTGCCGCGCGAGATTCGCGTGGTCGATGCCTTGCCCTTGCTCGGCACCGGCAAAATTGATCATGTGACGCTGACGAAAATGGCGGTGGCGGCATGAACCGACGCCAATTCCTCAAACGTGCCGGCTTCGTTGGTGGCCTTGGCCTGGCCGGCTGGAGTCTGTGGCCGCAAGCCGGCGTGCTGAATCCGTGTCGCGCCGGTCTGCCAGCGGAACTCGCCGGGCATCCGTTGATGCAGCAGGTCTGGACTGGCATCGACCCGGCCAAGGTATGGGATGTGCACGCGCACTTGGTTGGCGTTGGAGACAGCAACAGCGGCGCCTGGGCCAACCCGAAGATGGACAGCCTGTGGAACCCGCTGCAATACATCCAGAAGATTTTCTACATGAACGCCGGCTGCGTGCATGACGCGCCCGGCCAGATCGACGCCAGTTTCGTCGCGCGCCTGGAAAACCTGATGGATGGTTTCCCGAACAGCGCGCAGATTCTGTTGTTCGCGTTCGACTGGGCGCATGACGAACAGGGTCGGCCGCAACGCGAAGCCAGCGCCTTTTACGTGCCCAACGCCTACGCCGCCCGCGTCGCCCGCGAGCATCCGACGCGCATGCAATGGGCTGCGTCGATCCATCCTTTCCGCAAAGATGCGTTGGCCGCGCTGGAAGACGCGGTAGCGAACGACGCACGGGCGATGAAATGGTTGCCGGCGGCGATGGGCATCGACCCGGGTTCACCGCGCTGCGATGCCTTTTATCGTCTGCTGGCGAAGCACGACCTGCCACTGATCACCCATGCCGGGCACGAAGCAGCGGTGGCCGGCACGGCGCGCCAGGATTACGGCAACCCGCTGAAACTCCGCCGTGCGCTTGATCTCGGCGTGCGCGTCGTGGTGGCGCATTGCGCTTCGCATGGCGACGACCTGGATCAAACCGGCAAGCGGCGACCCAGTTTCGACATCTTTGCCGACATGATGGATGCCAACCGGCCCGGCCTGTATGGCGACATCTCCGCCATGCCCCAGTTCAACCGCGCCGAGGTGCTGAAAGCCGTGCTGGCGAGGCCGGACTGGCACGGACGTCTGCTTAACGGTTCCGATTACCCCTTGCCCGGTATCCTGCCGCTGACCTCACTGGGCAAACTGGTCAAACTCAATTTGCTCGATGCCGACGCCAAGCCCTTCCTGAGCGACCTGCGCGAGCACAACCCACTGCTGTTCGATTTCGCGCTGAAACGGCTGCTGCGTCACAACGGTAGTCACTTTGCCCATGCAGTATTCGAGACACGTGATTTTTTTGATCGGAAAAACGCATGAAACCCTTGCCCGACGATCTGCCGCTGCTATCCAT
>CAMDHJ010000089.1 GCA_945897865.1 Tepidiphilus sp. J10 | reverse complement strand
ATGAGCGGCTTTCGCACCTTGCTTTACAAGGAAGTGCTGCGCTTCTGGAAGGTGCTGGTGCAGACCGTTGGCGCGCCGGTGCTGACTGCGTTGCTCTATCTACTGATTTTCTCGCATGTGCTGGAAGACCACGTTCATGTCTATCCCGGCGTGTCCTACACGGCGTTTTTGATGCCTGGTTTGATCATGATGTCGTTGTTGCAGAACGCCTTCGCCAATTCTTCTTCGTCGCTGATTCAATCCAAGATCACCGGCAATATCGTGTTTGTTTTGTTGCCGCCGCTGTCGTATCTGGAATTCTTCATGGCTTATCTACTGGCCGCGCTGATTCGAGGATTCACCGTCGGTCTGGGCGTCTTGCTGGTGGGCTTGTTTTTCGCGGATATCGAAATGCGTCATCCATTCTGGATTCTGGTTTTTGCACTCGCATCCGGCGCGGTTTTTGCCTGCATGGGGATCATTGCCGGCATCTGGGCCAATCAATATGACAATCTCGCCGCTGTGCAGAATTTCATCATCATGCCGCTCACCTTCCTGTCCGGCGTTTTCTATTCGATTCACTCGCTGCCGCCGTTCTGGCAGAACGTGTCGCACTTCAATCCGGTTTTCTACATGATCGATGGATTCCGATTCGGTTTTTTCGGTCATTCCGATGTCGAACCCTGGCTCAGCCTAGCAGTGGTGCTGCCGCTTGTGTTTTTGTTGGGTGGCATCACTTTGAGGTTGTTGAAGTCGGGCTATAAACTCCGCCACTAATTTTCTCCAAGGTTTTCAAATGATTACTTCACAACAATTGCAGGATTGGATTCAAGCTGGACTAGCTTGCGATCATATTCAGGTGCGCGGCGATGACGGCCAGCATTTCGAGGCACTGGTGGTCAGCCCGGATTTTCGCGGCAAGATGCTCGTGGCCCGTCAACAGATGGTCTACAAGACCTTGGGCGACAAGATGCGCGCCGAAATCCATGCTTTGTCAATGAAAACGCTGACCCCGGAAGAATGGCAGGCAAGCAATGGATAAGCTTGTCGTCACCGGTGGTGGCCGCCTGTCCGGCGAAGTCGTGATATCCGGCGCCAAGAATGCGGCGCTACCGATTCTGTGTGCCAGTTTGCTCAGCGCGGAACCGCTCAGACTCACCAACGTGCCCAAGCTGAACGACATCGGCACGATGCTGAAACTGCTCGCCCAGATGGGCGTCAAGGTCGAGCGTGACGGCGAGAGCGTCACCCTCGATGCCGGCGGCCTGAACAACCCGCTGGCGCCGTATGAGTTGGTCAAGACCATGCGCGCATCGATTCTGGTGCTCGGCCCGTTGGTGGCACGTTGTGGCGAGGCCAGGGTTTCCCTGCCGGGCGGTTGCGCGATTGGCGCTCGCCCGGTTGACCAGCATATCAAGGGGCTGCAATCGATGGGCGCCGAGGTTGGCGTCGAGCACGGCTATGTCGTGGCCAAGGTCCGCAGGTTAAAAGGCGCGCGCCTGTTCACCGACATGGTCACCGTCACCGGTACCGAAAACCTGATGATGGCGGCCTGCCTGGCCGACGGCGAAACGGTGATTGAAAACGCTGCGCGCGAGCCGGAAGTCGTCGATCTGGCGCAGTGTCTGATCAGTATGGGCGCCCAAATCAGCGGCGCCGGCACCGATTTGATCCGCATCCGTGGCGTGGAAAAACTGCATGGCGCCAGTCATCGCATCATGCCGGACAGGATCGAAACCGGCACTTTCCTCTGCGCGGCGGCAATTACTGGCGGCAACATTCGCCTGCTCGGCACGTCCACCGGCTATCTCGATGCCGTGGTCGATAAGTTGCTGGATGCCGGTTGCGAAATCAGTGGTGAGAAGACGGCAACACATGAATGCATTCACATCATCGCGCCGCCGCGCCTGAAAGCGGTGTCCATCCGCACCGCGCCGTACCCGGCGTTTCCGACCGATATGCAGGCCCAGTTCATGGCGATCAACGCAGTCGCTGACGGCACCGCGATCATTCGTGAAACGATTTTCGAGAACCGCTTTATGCACGCCGTCGAAATGCAGCGTCTCGGCGCCGACATCAAGATCGACGGCAACACGGCTGTGATGAAAGGCGTTGAAAAGCTGCAAGGCGCGACGGTGATGGCGACCGACTTGCGTGCATCGGCTTCATTGGTCGTTGCCGGCCTGGTGGCTGAAGGCGAGACGCACATCGAGCGGATTTATCACCTCGATCGCGGATACGCCAACATTGAAGCCAAACTGAATGCACTCGGCGCGAATATCCGGCGGGAGAAGGCATAGCACAGCCTTCGCTGTCTGGCATGTTGCATGCCGGTTCTGCTTGAATCGTCATTCTTTATATGGAGAAATCATGGATATCAAGGTACTCGGCACCGGCTGTGCCAACTGCAAGAACACACTGAAATTGATCGAGGAAGTCGCGATCGAGAAGGGTGTTGCGGTGCAACTTGAAAAAGTCGAAGACATCCAGTCGATCATGGGTTACGGGGTTTTATCGACGCCCGGGGTGGTGATCGACGGCAAGGTCGTGCATGCCGGCGGCGTGCCCAGCCGTGACAAGGTCGCTGGTTGGCTGGCGACGCCTGCCGAATCTTAAGGGAGCCGCTGTTGCGGCGGCTGCGATTCCTGAGCAGTCGCTAATTCGATTCGTAAGCGGGTTTCCAGCGATGCCAAACAAAGGGAATACATCATGAATGCCTCTTGATTGAGCATGTGAAGGTCAGTGAACTACCCGAGTCTTGGCGGGCAAGGTTAACCACGTCAAGAGATGCGCAGGTGACAGTACGAATTGAGGAAGAGTCTACCGTCGCGGACGACGCTACCTCGGCCTTCGGAATGAGGTGCGACCGGAGCGTAGGACAGCCTGAAGCTGGTCGATACCGATGTGCTGATCTGGTAACTGCGCGGACATGAGAGGTGTCCCCAGGCTGTTTAACGGGGTTAGTTGTACGGGGTTGCTTCCCCCTTTGTAAAGGGGGATTGAGGGAGATTTGACGGTGGTGCCTTACGCGGATGTCTCGTAGATCCCTGATAGGACTACCAGCCAACCGACTAAGCCGCCAAAAAAGCAGCGGCCAAGTCTCTGGCGGAACCTTTTTCGAAGGGGGCAGGTATCAGAATTCTTAAGTTAGTGCCATTGGAGCCTGGCCCGTTCGATTAATAGTGGTTATGGTGTTGCTTGAAATGGTTCTTGACCATAATTCCCACCATGAACAGCAAGGAAATCATCAAGCAACTTGAAGCGGACGGCTGGGTTTTGCGCGGAGTGAAAGGTAGCCATCATGTGTTTACCTATCCAACCAAGCCAGGACACATTTGCGTGCCGCATCCCAAGCAGGATTTAGGCGTAGGTTTGGTGTACAAGCTATTGAAGCAGGCTGGTTTGAAGTAAAGGAGATCGCTCATGAAATTCATTGTCGCAATTGAACCGGGAACCGATGCAACGGCTTTTGGGGTCGTTGTTCCCGATTTGCCTGGCTGCTTTTCAGCGGGCGCTACATTGGACGAGGCCGTCGATAACGCTCGTGAGGCGATTGATCTATGGTGCGAAACCGTGATTGAGGATGGCGGCGATGTGCCCATGACCAAGACACTGGCTGTACATCAGTCCGACGCGGATTTCGCTGGCTGGATTTGGGCGGTAGTTGAAGTGCCAGTCGAGCGCTACTACGGCCCTGCCGAAAAGCTCAACATCACCTTGCCGCGCTTGTTGCTGGCAAAGATTGATGATTACGCCCGCGCCCATGGCGAAACGCGCTCTGGATTTTTGGCCGAGGCGGCGCGGAATGCGATGCGGTAGAAGGCTGCCGGGTGAAGTTCGAGCCTGGAACCTTTGTCTTGAGGTATATAAAACATGAGTATTTCCTCCGCTCAAGCAGAGAACGCCCCCATGAAATCGGTGTCCCTCAAAAGAGATGGGCACGTCTATGTCCTAACCTCCCCAAGATGTGAGTACGTCAAAATTGGCGGTACAGATCACGCCCCAATAAAGAGAATCAAAGAAATCAATTCCTCTGAGCCGTACAAAAGTTTGGGGCCATGGACATTACATGATTTTCGGCAAGTCACTGATTGGCGAAAAGTGGAGTACACACTTCACTACATATTCCGTGAAGTCCAAGTTAAAGACATATTAGGCCAAAGGGAGCTTTTCTCCGTATCACCATCCACAGTTTCTATGCGAATCTCTGAAATTGATGAGTCTTTAATACTGCGAAAACCGAAGGTGGACAGGATGTTTCAGGATCAGGAATTCTCATCCTTCCTCATGAAGCTATTTGGTATTACAGGGCTCATGAACTGGCTTGACCAGCAAGGCGCTTGGACATTCAGTCTTTTTCCAAGCACCAGTGGGGGTAGATACTACACTTTGAACATAGGCCCACATGAGGTCGCTTTTTCTACCAGCAAATCACTAAACGGCACACAGGCTCATATGATTCTGATGGATAGGCTAATCCTCGACTTTCCGAATGTTCGGGACTGGTTGAAGTCAAGAAATGGTCAAATTGAGCATGACCAGTATGCAAGTGCCCTTCAGCGTTCCACATCTGTATTTTTTGAGGGAAACTTTAACACAGCTGTTGATTTTCTTAATTTGACCGGCGTTCGGCGTGCAATGATAGCCTACTGGACCGAGGCTCTAATCAGCTTACAAGAAAAGGGTGTGGGCAGCGTATATGCACGCCACCATAACTGGAATGCAGTCGCGGAATTAAAATGCAGATTAGAAGGCGCCGAAATTTATTCCTAATATTGCATTTGAGCGGAACTGGTCGATAAGGATTTTCTTTTATGGCCTGTGGTTTTTGAACATTCAGGAATGTAGTCGTGTTTTGTGATCGGCCGGTCCAAAAATTTAAACATTGGGCGTCATGTCTCACATGGGGTATATGTATGAAAAAATACGCAAACGCATTTCTTCTTGTTGCTCTGCTTGTAGGTTGTAAGGCAGAAGTTGAAACAAAAATAACTTTTTCTGAAATTTTGTCTGGAGTCACAAAAACGACTTTTGGTGATATATATGTTGAAATAACCGCATGCGGCGATCATGAGGACACTAGAAATCCATCTGAGGCGTTACTGCAAGCCAAGTTAAAAATTCCATCAATTTTTGAGGGCGCCAAATATGTCGAATGCTTTAACAAAAAGCATGACACATTCGCTCATTTCAAAATTCCAATCTCAATTGATGGCAACAATAATGAAAAACTAGAATCCGATAATGCTATAACTCTGTTGAGTGAAAAAAACATTATGTACGTTGCAGTTCCATTAACATTGGCTAAACGTATAAATGAGGCAAAAAATGATCCGGAGGGTGGCGGTCTTACTGATATTTCTATCCAAATAAACATTAACAACGATACAAAGGACGGAATTATTTTCAAAGCTTTCTCTTCCTACATTGATGGCCGCCCATATGTCTTCACTACTTTATGTGCGCATCCAAACGACCCGTTTGTTGTTCGCATTTCTAATGTCTCTGTGGATGAAGCTTTAGCTGAAGGTAGGTCAGTTGTAATGGCAATAGTGGATGGAAACAAATGCTCATAAATTGAGTGCCCAGCAAGGCGCTCCAGATTGATTTTGGGTTTATTAACTTGAATGAATTAAATTGGAATATTTATGACTGAGCAATTTGAAGACAGTTCAGAGCAATTAGCTCACACGGAATTCCAATCGTGGCGACGGACAAACCCGGATGGGTATTTCCTGAACTGCAAATCAACTTTAGAAGGAATGCTGCATAGAACACTGTGTCTCCATCCAGGCGACACAGAATGGCAGTGTGCAGATGATGGTTTTCATAGCCTAACCAAGAAGAAAAAGGTTTGTTCAGAATCAATCGCCGAACTGGAGTTCTGGGCTGCGGATCACGGTATTACTCGCATAAAGCGCTGTGCTGACTGTATGCCATTGAATTATTGAATTAAGAGAATTTAGGGGGCAGTGTCACATTATTTCTCTGGACATTGATCAAAACCCGCAGGAAGTAGTCGTTAGTAGACTGGGATTTAACCAGTAATGGTCAGTGCGACTTTTAAAGGAAGGCAGTAATGCAAATCCGTGAAGTCTCTCCCTCCCCTGATTTTTGCCTGATTCTGACTTTCAGCAACGGCGAGCAGCGTCGATTCGATGTTCGGCCTTATCTCGACAAGGGGGTGTTCCGCGAGTTACGCGATTTCGCTCGCTTCAGTCAGGTGCGGGTCGTTGCCGGCACGGTGGAATGGCCTGGCGAAATCGACCTTTGCCCTGATACCTTGTATGAAAAATCCGAACCTTTAATGAACGAATGCCCAACATGAGCCAAATCACCCTCGCCCTGTCCAAGGGCCGCATCTTCGAAGAAACCCTGCCGTTGCTGGCCGCCGCCGGCATTGTGCCGAGCGAGAGCCCGGAGTCGTCGCGCAAGCTGATCATCGAAACCAATCGGCCGGATGTGCGGCTGATCATCGTGCGTGCCAGCGATGTGCCGACCTATGTCCAGCATGGCGCTGCCGATCTCGGTATCGCCGGCAAGGATGTGCTGATCGAACATGGAGGCGAAGGGCTGTATCAGCCGGTGGATCTGAACATCGCCAAGTGCCGGATGATGGTGGCAACGCCGGTTGGCTTCGATTACCCGGCGGCGGTGCAGCGTGGCGCGCGGCTGCGAGTGGCGACCAAGTATGTGAATACGGCGCGGCTGCATTTCGCCGAAAAGGGCGTCCATATCAACCTGATCAAGTTGTACGGTTCGATGGAATTGGCCCCGCTGGTCGGGCTGTCGGATGTCATCGTCGATCTGGTTTCGACTGGCGGTACCTTGAAGGCGAACAATCTGGTTGCGGTGGAAGAAATCATGCAGATCAGCTCACGTCTGGTGGTGAATCAGGCGGCGTTGAAGCTCAAGCACGAAATCATTCAGCCTATCATCGAGACTTTCCGGGCTGCGGCAGGCGGTTAATCCGTCTGGTCGTGGCTATAATTCCGCTGGTCAATTCCGTAACCCAAGCACTCCTCGATCATGACTGGTCTCCCCGCCGCAATTTCCATCGCCCGACTGGATGCTTCCAGCGCGGATTTTCGTGCCCGACTGGCTGAATTGTTGGCGTTTAATGATGCCACCGACAGCGCGGTGCAAAACGCGGTTTCCGAGATTTTGGCTGGTGTGCGCGCCCGAGGCGATGCGGCGGTGCTGGAATACACCGCGCGTTTTGACCGGCTGGATGCAACCGATATGGCCGCGCTGGAGCTTTCGCAGGCCGACTTGCAAGCCGCACTGGGCAAGCTGCCGTTGCGGCTGGAACAGGCGCTGCGCGCGGCGGCCGAGCGGGTGCGGGTGTATCACGAAAGGCAGCGCCAGGAATCCTGGACCTACACCGAGCCGGACGGTACCGTGCTGGGCCAGCAGGTGACACCGCTCGACCGCGTCGGCCTGTATGTGCCGGGCGGCAAGGCGGCGTATCCGTCTTCGGTTCTGATGAATGCGATTCCAGCCAAGGTGGCCGGCGTCAAGGAATTGATCATGGTGGTGCCGACGCCGGATGGCGTGCGTAACGATCTGGTGCTGGCGGCGGCGGCGGTGGCGGGGGTCGATCGCGTGTTCTGCATCGGTGGCGCTCAGGCGGTGGCGGCGCTGGCCTACGGTACGGAAACGATTCCGCAGGTCGACAAGATTGTTGGTCCCGGCAATGCCTATGTAGCAGAAGCCAAGCGCCGGGTGTTCGGCATTGTCGGTATCGACATGATTGCCGGGCCGTCGGAAATTCTGGTCATCTGCGACGGCAAGACCGATCCCGACTGGATTGCGATGGATCTGTTCTCGCAGGCCGAGCATGACGAACTGGCACAATCGATACTGATCTGCCCGGATGCCGCCTACCTGGACGCGGTGCAGGCCAGCATCAACAAACTGTTGCCGACGCTGCCGCGTCAGCATGTGATTGCCACTTCCATCAGCAATCGGGCGGGATTGATTCTGTGTCGCGATCTGGATGAAGCCGCTGAGATCGCCAATATCATCGCGCCGGAGCACCTTGAGCTGTCGGTCGAAGACCCGGATGCGATGCTGCCGAAAATCCGTCATGCCGGCGCCATCTTCATGGGCCGCAACACCTGCGAGGCGTTGGGCGACTACTGCGCCGGCCCCAACCATGTACTGCCGACATCGCGTACCGCGCGTTTCTCCTCACCGCTGGGGGTGTACGACTTCCAGAAGCGTTCCAGCCTGATCCACGTTTCTGCCGCCGGCGCCAATACGCTGGGCGAGATTGCTTCTGCGCTGGCTTATGGCGAAGGTTTGCAGGCGCATGGCCGTTCGGCGGAATACCGGATGGGGCGATAGCAGAAAATCGCAAGCAGCGACTTGCTCAATCGTTCGCGGCTCGCCGCTAAACGTCTCTGGCCAGCAGCGCATTCAATGACTCCCGACCAACTCATCCGCCCGGAAATCCTACGTCTATCGGCCTATCACGTCGCCGATGCGACCGGTATGGTCAAGCTGGATGCGATGGAAAACCCGTATTCGTTGCCAGACAACTTGCGCACCGAATTGGCGGAAAAATTGGGCGAAGCGGCGATCAATCGTTATCCGGACCCGCACGCTGCGGCTGTGCAAAACGCGTTGCGGCAGGCTTTTTCGATTGATGCCGACTACGCCATTATGTTGGGCAATGGCTCTGACGAACTGATCCAGATCGTCGCCAGTGCATTGGCCAAACCGGGGGCAACGCTGCTGTCGGTGGAGCCCTCCTTCGTCATGTATCGGATGATTGCCGAATGCACCGGCCTGCGTTATGTCGGGGTGCCGCTACGGCCAGATTTCTCGCTCGATGAAGCCGCCATGCTGGATGCCATCGAACGCGAACAGCCTGAACTGGTTTTCCTGGCTTACCCGAATAATCCGACCGGCAATGTCTTCGAGCGCGCCGCGATTGAACGCATTCTTGCCGCGGCTCCCGGTCTGGTGGTGATCGACGAGGCCTACCATGCATTTGCCGGCGGCATGAGCTTTATCGCTGATCTGGCGCGATTCGATAACCTGGTCCTGATGCGTACGGTATCCAAACTCGGTCTGGCCGGGCTTCGCCTCGGTTATATGGTTGGCAAGCCTGGTTGGATCAAGGAATTTGACAAAATCCGCCTGCCCTACAACATCAACGTGTTGACCCAGGTAGCGGCAAAGTTTGCGCTGGATCATGTCTCCGTGCTGGAGCGCCAAGCTGGTTTGCTGGTCGAAGAACGAGCTCGTCTGATGAGTGCCTTGTCGGTGCTGCAAGGTGTGCAAGCCTTTCCCAGCGACGCCAATTTCATCCTGTTCCGCTTGCCGGATGCGGCGAAGGTGTTCACTGGTCTCAAGCGGCGGGGTATCCTGATCAAAAACCTGCATGGCGGTCACCCGCTGCTCGACAATTGCTTGCGTGTCACGGTCGGCGCGCCACTTGAAAATGACGCGTTCCTCGCTGCTTTGCGGAATGAATTAGAGTTGGATAACTGATATGAACCGTAGCTGATATGAACCGTAGCGCCGAAGTCACACGCAACACGCTGGAAACCCAGATTACTGTACGTGTCAATCTGGATGGTTCGGGCAAGGCCATGTTTCAGACCGGCCTGCCGTTTCTCGACCACATGCTGGATCAGGTGGCGCGGCACGGTCTAATCGATCTGGAGATCAACGCCAAGGGCGATCTGCATATCGATGCTCACCACACCGCCGAAGATATCGGCATCACGCTGGGGCAGGCAGTGGCCAAAGCGGTGGGCGACAAGAAAGGCTTGCGTCGTTATGGGCATGCCTATGTACCGCTGGATGAAGCCTTGTCGCGCGTGGTGATCGATCTGTCCGGCCGCCCCGGGCTGGAATACCACATCGAATTCACCCGGGCGCGAATCGGCGATTTCGACGTTGATCTGTTCCGCGAATTTTTTCAGGGTCTGGTCAATCATGCCGGCATGACCTTGCATATCGACAACCTGCGCGGCATCAACGCGCATCATCAGGCCGAAACCGTGTTCAAGGCATTCGGCCGCGCTTTGCGCATGGCGCTGGAAATTGATCCGCGCATGGGCGATGCAATGCCCTCGACCAAGGGTTCACTCTGATGACTGACCAGAACAATGCCGATGGGGTGGATGTCGCCATCATCGATTACGGCATGGGCAATCTGCTATCCGTGTCGAAAGCGTTTGAGCACGTCGCGCCATTGGCCGACATCGTGGTTACCGCCGATCCGGCGGTCATCGCGGCGGCGAAGCGGGTGGTATTTCCTGGTGTCGGTGCGATGCCGGACTGCATGCGGGAATTGGCAGCACGCGGTTTGACCGAAGCGATCAAGCAAGCTGCAGCGAACAAGCCATTTCTGGGTATTTGCCTCGGCATGCAAGCCTTGTTCGCACATAGCGAAGAGGGCGATAGCGCCGGTCTCGGTTTGTTGCCCGGCAATGTGCGTTTGTTTCCCGCTGAAGCCATGCAGGATGCGGACGGCAGCAAACTGAAAGTGCCTCACATTGGCTGGAACCAGGTGTATCAAGGCACGGAAGGTGAAAATCGACATCCGATGTGGGCGGGCATCGAAGACGGCGCTCGTTTCTATTTTGTCCACAGTTACTATGCCGAGCCCGCCGATCCGTCGATGGTGGCCGGGTTCACCCATTACCCGTTTGCATTTACCTGTGCGGTGGCGCGTGACAACGTGTTCGCCGTGCAGTTTCACCCCGAGAAGAGTCAGGCTGCGGGCCTGCGTCTCCTCGCCAATTTTGTAACTTGGGAAGGCAATCAAAGGTAAGGCCATGCTCATCATTCCGGCGATCGATCTCAAAGATGGTCAATGTGTTCGTCTTAAACAAGGCGAAATGGACAGCGCAACCGTGTTTTCTGCCAATCCGGCGGAAATGGCCGGCAAGTGGCTGGCAAACGGTGCCAGGCGCCTGCATCTGGTTGATCTGAATGGCGCTTTTGCAGGCAAGCCGGTCAACGGGAAGGCAATCAAAGCAATCACCGATGAACTGGGGGATGAAATCCCGGTGCAGTTGGGCGGCGGTATTCGCGATCTGGATACCATCGAACGCTATCTCGATGAGGGTATCACCTACGTCATTATCGGTAGCGCGGCAGTCAAGAACCCGGGTTTTCTGCGCGATGCCTGCACCGCCTTTCCCGGTCGCATCATCGTCGGACTCGATGCTAAGGACGGCAAAGTGGCGGTCGAAGGTTGGTCGAAAGTCACCGGCCATGATGTGATCGATCTGGCCAAACGGTTCCAGGATTACGGCGTGGAATCGATTGTTTATACCGATATCGGTCGCGACGGCATGCTGTCCGGCGTCAACATCGAAGCCACGGTGCGTTTGGCGCAGGCGTTGAGCATTCCAGTCATCGCCAGCGGTGGTGTCACCAATCTGGATGATGTGCGCAATCTTTGCGCCGTCGAAGGCGAAGGCATCATGGGGGCCATCACCGGCCGCGCGATCTACGAAGGCACGCTGGATTTCACCGCCGCGCAAGCACTGGCGGATGAACTGTCAGGCAATTAAATGCCGCTCGCCAAACGCATCATTCCCTGCCTGGACGTTACCAATGGCCGTGTCGTCAAGGGTGTCAACTTCGTCAATCTGCGCGATGCCGGCGATCCGGTCGAGATCGCCAAGCGCTATGACGAACAGGGCGCCGACGAGCTGACTTTTCTCGACATCACCGCGACCTCCGACAACCGCGATTTGATCCTGCACATCATCGAAGCGGTGGCGGCGCAGGTATTCATTCCGCTCACCGTCGGCGGCGGCGTGCGGGCGGTGGAAGATGTGCGGCGGTTGTTGCACGCCGGTGCCGACAAGGTGTCGATCAACACGGCGGCGGTGTTCAATCCGCAACTGGTCAAGGACTGCTCGGACCGTTTCGGTTCGCAGTGCATTGTGGTGGCCATCGACGCCAAACAAACCGTCTGGGGCGCGGCGCCGAAATGGGAAATCTTTACCCATGGCGGCCGCAAGCCGACTGGCTTGGATGCGGTCGAATGGGCAAGCAGGATGCAGGATCTGGGCGCGGGGGAAATCCTGTTGACCAGCATGGACCGAGATGGCGCCAAGATCGGTTTTGACCTGAATCTGACGCGTGCAATTTCAGATGCGTTGAATATTCCCGTCATCGCCAGCGGTGGTGTCGGCAATCTGCAGCATCTGGCGGATGGCGTAAGAATGGGCGGTGCCGATGCGGTGCTGGCCGCGAGCATCTTTCACTTCGGCGAGTACACCGTCGAACAAGCAAAACAACATATGCGGGAACAGGGAATCGAGGTGCGTTTGTGAGCAATGATGCATGGTTGAACAAGGTCAACTGGTCGGAGGACGGGCTGGTGCCTGCCATCGCCCAGGATGCGGAAAACGGTGACATCCTGATGGTCGCCTGGATGAATCGCGATGCACTGAAACAAACCGTGCAGCTGGGTGAGGCGGTCTACTGGTCGCGTTCACGCAAGAAGCTCTGGCACAAGGGTGAAGAATCCGGCCATACGCAGAAGGTCAAGGAAGTCCGACTCGATTGTGATGAGGATGTGGTCTTGCTGAAAATTGAACAGGTTGGAGGAATTGCTTGTCATACCGGCAGACGCAGTTGCTTCTTTCAACGCCTGGACGAGGGCCAATGGGTGGTGGTTGATCCGGTCTTGAAAGACCCGCACGAGATTTACAAAAAATGAGTGGCGCAGCAGTGAACAACGACATTCTTGACCGTCTTGCGCAGACTTTGGAAACGCGCAAGCTGGCGGATCCGCAGAATTCTTATGTCGCGAAGCTTTACCACAAGGGGTTGGATGCGATCCTGAAGAAAATCGCTGAGGAAGCGGCGGAAACCATCATGGCCGCAAAAGATGGCGTTCGCGAAAAAATCATCTACGAAACTGCCGACCTGTGGTTTCATTCTCTGGTTTTGTTGGCACAACAAGGCATCCATCCGAATGAAATCCTGAATGAACTGGCACGCCGTGAAGGCTTGTCCGGGATCGTCGAAAAAGCCAATCGTGGCAAGGAAAGTGAATGAGTGAAAATTGTATTTTCTGCAAGATCGTGGCGGGCGAAATTCCAGCCAAAAAGGTTTATGAAGATAGTGATTTGATTGCATTTCACGATATTCATCCAGTTGCGCCGGTGCATTTCATGATCGTGCCGAAGGAACACATCAGCTCATTGGCTGATGCGCATGCGCGGCATGAAATGCTGTTGGGCCGCATTTTGCTGTTGGCGCCGATGCTGGCCAAAGAACAAGGACTGCATGATGGTTTCCGGACCATCATCAACACGGGCAAGGGCGGCGGCCAGGAAGTCATGCATCTGCATGTTCACATCATTGGCGGCGGCAATCAGCACGCCATGTGATTTTCAGGCTCGTCTCGACTGGGACAGCCGATTTTATTGAGGAGTTGAGTCATGGGTTCATTCAGCATCTGGCATTGGCTGATCGTTTTGGCGGTGGTTCTGGTTGTTTTCGGCACCAAGAAGTTGCGTAACGTGGGCAGCGATCTCGGCGGTGCGGTGAAAGGATTCAAGGACGCGATGTCGGAAGAGAAGAACAAGCCTTCGGAGCTGCCGCGTCAGGACAATGATTCCAGTGGCACGACGATCGAGGGTGAGGTCAAGGGCAAGCAGCATCACTGATGATTTATCGGTCATGCCTTGCGTTGACTCGCTTGTTTTTCAACCTGAAATCGGTGCACCGAGATGTTTGATATAGGTTTCACCGAATTGATGCTGATCGGCATCGTCGCGCTGGTGGTCATCGGCCCCGAAAGACTGCCCAAGGTTGCGCGTACCGCCGGTCAGTGGATTGGAAAACTCAACCGCTATGTGTCACAGGTCAAGCAGGACATCGATCGTGACATGAAGCTGGAAGAGTTGCGCAAGATGCAGCAGGACATGAAGGATTCTGCCCAGCGGTACGAAATCATGGCGGGTGAAACCAAACGTGAAATCGAAACCGTGGTTGAGCAGGAAACCGGCCAGATCAGCCGCGTCATGCAGGCGATGAGCGCCACCGACGGTGGCCTGGCGATGCAGGAGTGGGACAAGATCAAGGCCGAGGAAGCCGCTGTGGCAGCTTTGGCGCAGCCGGTGTTGGGCAGTGCGGCTGGCGAAGGGGGGGCTCAGGCCACCGCAAGTGTGGCAAATGGGGAAACCCAGCCACTGCTGGATGCACAAGCCTCCGCTTCCCCAACAGATACTAAAGTCGCTGGCTGAACCGTATGAGCATGGATGGTACGGAAACCTTTATTTCGCATTTGATCGAACTGCGCGATCGCCTGTTGAAGGCAGTCATTGCCTGGATTGTGTTGTTCATCTGTCTGTTTCCCTGGGCCAGCGATCTCTACGCGGTGCTGGCGCAGCCCTTGCTGGACAAGTTGCCGCAAGGTGGGCAGATGATCGCGACCGAAGTGGTGACGCCATTCTTCGTGCCGATCAAAGTGGCGATGATGACTGCCTTTCTCGGTGCGTTACCGGTGATCCTGTATCAGGTCTGGGCATTCATCGCCCCCGGTTTGTATGCGCATGAACGCAAGCTGGTCGTGCCGATGGTTTTTGCCAGTCTGGTGTTGTTTGCCTGTGGCATGGCGTTCGCTTATTTCCTGGTTTTTCCGGTGGTATTCGGCTTCATTGTTGGCATCGCGCCAGTGGGCGTTGCGGTAATGACCGATATCGGCAAATACCTGGATTTCGTCATTACCATGTTCTTGGCCTTCGGCATCACCTTCGAAGTGCCGATCGTGGTGGTCGCGCTGGCAATCACCGGCATGGTCGAAATTTCCAAGTTCAAGGAAGCGCGGCCCTACGTCATCGTCGGCGCTTTTGTTATCGGCGCCATCTTCACGCCACCGGATGTGATTTCCCAGATCATGCTCGCGGTGCCGTTGTGGCTGCTTTATGAGTTGGGCATCATTGTCGCGGGCTGGATGGTCAAGACCCGGGCGACTGCGCCACAGGCTGAGGACGAGCCTTACTCGCCGATGTCCGAGGCTGATCTGGATGGTGAATTGGACCGCATTGAAGAAGAGCAGAAGAAGCTGACTTGATGCGCTGATCTAGTGCAT
>CAMDHJ010000088.1 GCA_945897865.1 Tepidiphilus sp. J10 | reverse complement strand
GCGGATGAATACTTTGCGGGTCATGCTGGGATAGGCAAGGGGGGTGTGGTGGTGATGGGCGGAATCGAACCGCCGACCTGTGGGTTATGAATCCACCGCTCTAACCGTCTGAGCTACATCACCACGGCGAAAATGAGGCGCGGATTATCAAGATCGATACGGTCGCTGTCAATTGTTACGGCCACCTTAACGTTATGTTGCAGACATCAATGTCGCATGGCCGCAATCAATATAAGCGCAACATGACGGAATCACCAGGCAACATCCCGGCGATTCTCGGAATGGTCACCTCGATTTCGTAATGGTGATCGGGGCTGGCGGAAATTGCGCTGACCTGACTTTTCAGACTGTTTTCCGCCAGCACCACTTCCGCTGCGTCACCCAGCTTCAACGCCCGCGCCTGCGCGGCGTCAAGCCGTGTGCGGGCAAGCAGTTGGTCGGACCGGGCAACACTCAGCACGGCGGCGGGCTTGCATTGGCTGGTGATGACCAGACCCGGTTCCGCATGGCGTTGCAGGACAAGCGCATCGAACGGAGCACGCAATTCGCTATCGGCCAATAGTTGGCGCGCCCGCTCGACGCGCGCCTGTGCGGCAGCCAATCCGGAGCTGGCACGCGCGTGGCGCAGCCTGGCGGCATCCAGTTCGGTCGTCGAGGCGACCGTGCGGGCATATAGCTCGCTCACCCGTTCCAGGTCGCGCGTCGCGTCAGCCTGTTCTTGACTCAGCCGATCCATATCGGCGCGGGCTTCAGCCACGCCAGACTTGAACAAACCGGAATCCAGGTTGGCCAGCAGTTCGCCTTTCTTGACACTTTGACCAGCCCGCGCAGCAACGCTCTGCAGTACGCCGGAAACCGGCAGTGTCAGCGTCACTCGACCAGACCAGTCCAACATCGCCGGATATTCCGCAGCCCGTGCTTGCGGCGCCGCGACGGAGAGGATGGCCGCAAACAATGCGGCCGGCAGCGTGCGACCAAGCTGGGATAGGGGTGTAGGGTTCATTTATTTGCCTCTTGCGTGGTCTTGGCGAAATGTCTTGTCCAGTGTTCGGGGCCACCGACCAGTGCTTCGAGCCTTGCCCATGCCAAGGCCAGACGATATTCAATGGCGCGTTGCCGCAAATTTGCGAACTGGGTTTCTGCCATGGCGCTACCCAGGTTGGTTTTCAGTTCCATTTCATATTCGGCCCGAGCCTTTTCCAGAAACTGATCGCGATATACCGCATTGATTTCTTCGCCGCGCCTGGCTGAAGTGCGCAGTAGTTGAATCTCCTCTCGCACCGCCAACAAGGACTGGCGCAAATCCATAACCAGCTTGTCATGTCGCGCCTGCAGTTCATGGAAGCGCGCCTGTTCTCTGGCCATACGTGCGTCGGTCCGGCTGCCCTGCCAGATCGGCCAAGTAAAGTTGAAGCCGGCGCGCAGATCATCGCGAGTCGAGGCCTCGCGGCTCCAGGCGGCAGCCTCCGCCTCAAACTCCAGGCTTGGCCGGTTTTCTACGCGCACGCCATTGATTCTCTGCTTGGCCGATGCAAGCAGCTTCATATGCGCCTGCAATTGCAGGTTTTCGGCCTTGACAACCTCGAAGAGAGCGTCGAATTCCGGCAGCGTACGTTCATTGTCGGGTAACTGCGGTGCGACCAGATCATCCAATACCATGCTCGGCAGGTTCATCGCCGCGCCCAGGGCCATGCGTTTTTCGCGTAGATCGCGCCGGACATCGTTACGCCGCGTCAGTATGTCGAGATAATGGGCTTCCAGTTCCGAAAGTTGCCATTGCGCAAGTTGACCGACAGCCAGGCGATCCCGGGAGTTGTCCCAGCTGACGTAGGCCACCGCCAGCGCCTCGGTTTCAGCACTCTCCCGCAAATCGGCCAGCACCACATCAAAGAAGCGTGCCATCAGCGTGATACGCCGTTGCGCACGGACATCCAGCAGTTGCAGTGCTCGCGCCAGGCTTTCCTGATCGGTCGCTGCCATGCTGGTTTGCTGGCGACCAGAATCCAGCAAGGTCTTGCGCGCGTTGAGCCGGATTAGATGATCGGGTTGAAAGTGGTCGTTGAACACCGAATTGCGCCCCGAGCGCAGCGCGGCTTCGAGGCTCACGCGAAAGTCGTTGAGGCTGTGCGCAAGTTGTGCCTCGGCGTCACCGAATGCCAGTTGTGCGCGAGCCAGATCGAGTTCCGGATGATTGGCGTCGGCGTGCGCCAGTACCGCGTCCAGCGTCAATGGTGCAGCAAGCAATGAATTCGGACCCCACGCGGTCAATGCTGCCAGCAGCGTTGCGACCAACCCGTTGCGGATCATCGGGCTGGCACCTGCCGCTTATAGATATTGAATGGCGTGGTCTTGTAAGCACCTTCGACGACATAACGCCCCAGCAACAGGAATTCATCGATGGAACGGGTAGTACCGGTGAAGCGCGTCGCAACATTGCCGTCCAGGTCAAAAAACACGAAAACCGGCGTTGCACGGGCGCGCTGTTCCAATGCGAAGGCTTTTTCAGTGGTATCGACTCCCTTGAAATCAACCATCGCCGTATCGCCCTTGACGTCTACTGGATAGATCAGAAAATGTTGGCGGAAGTAGTCCTGTACCGAAGACTGATTCAGAATGGTTGTCTTCATGCGCATGCACCACGGGCAGTCATCCATTTCGAACATGATCAGCACGCCCTTCTTGCCGTCCGCTTTGGCGATGTCAAGCTCGTCCTTGAAGTCGCCCATCTTGGGCATGAAGAAGTGCTGGTGTGGATCACGAACTTCGGCAATTGCAGGCAGGGCGAGAAGAGCAAGAAAAAGCAATAGCCAGCGCATCGATCAGCCTCCTTATTTTTTAGCGTGGATGTAGCGTTCAACCGCTTCACGCGTGATGACTCCAACGTTGTAGGCGACAACCTTGCCCTGCGGGTTGTAGAGATAGGTTGTGGGCAAACCTGGAATGGTGCCCACCTGAGCCGCCGCCTTCTGATCACCCAGAATGATCGGGTAGGACACCATCATCTGATCTGAAAACTGCAACACGGTTTTGGCATCGCGATAGTCCATCGCCACACCGAGAACAACCAGATTGTTCTTTTTGTTTTCATGCAGCGCGACGAGATCGGGGATTTCTTCCAGACAAGGCGGACACCAGGTAGCCCAGAAATTGACCAACACCCACTTGCCCTTATATTGTGCAAGCGAATGCGATTTCCCTTTACTGTCGACCAGCGTAAAAGCCTGTGCAGACAAGCTGAGCAGGGCGAGAACAATCAAGAAAACAGCTCGTCGGATCATGTCGGTGGTCTCTACTAAAGGAGGGTTTGTGAGTCACTTGGTGCAAGGGAGTTCATTCATTGTGCAAGGTTTTGCGATTAATCTTGCAACTTCGGCACGCAATATAGCCAGTTTGGTCCCCAACAAGCCTGTATAAACGGGGCATGAAAAAGTTGGACCGGGGAGTCGGTCTAAAAGCCTTTTGTTGCCAATTTCGTGACAGGTAGAATGCGAACCCGAGGAGTCAATCTAACCGATGCTGCCCAGATACATAATGCCCACCCGCGAGCCGGGGCGAAATATAAACTTGGAGACGAAACCCAAGCAAGTTGAGGCTTGGCTGACGCGTTTGCCGCTCTCCAATCCGATTGAGGCAGCCGACATCATGGCCGATTATCTGGCCACGCTGAATCAGTTGGATGTGGCGCAAGACACCCGTGCCAAGATCATCGAACGGATGACCCCTGTCGTTGAAGACATCGTCGCCTCGCTCTATGAACAGTACGGCGCAGTACCGTTACCGTTGCAAGCCAAGCAGCAACGCAATGCTGATCTGGCCAGACGCTTGCTGCATGAACTTGCTGACAATTACAAATCGCTATTGCTGGACAGGCTGAAACGTCGTTTCAATCTATTTGGCGGCAATCCGGTACCGCTGTATCTACAACGCATTTTGCTGGCCCTGCAGGCCATCCTGGAAATCAGTTTTGAAACCCATGACCCCGTCTCGGCTGGGGTTTGGATCGATTTACACCAGACCTACAATTACGCGCTGCGCAACGGAATGCGTGAATCCATCCCGGAAAGCGGCACGAAAATGCTTTCCATCGAGCAGATTTACAAATCCACATTGCTGCTTGCGCTCGCTGATCCCTATCGTTTCCCACAAGCTGAGTTGCCCTGGGCGAGAGACATCATTACCCGCTTCGGCAATCTGGCGACGATCTACCCGGCGGAAGATTCAATCAAAAACAATTCCGGCTTGTTTATTGTCGAGGTCAATACCGATGGCCCGCCAACGCCGATTGCCCGTGACGGACATCCAACCAACCCACGTTGGGATTTGTTGCTCAATACGACCGAACTGGCAAAGCATCTGGCACTGATCTTGACGCACCTGAAGAACAAGGATGCCGCAGACCGGATTGGTTTACCCGATGCCTCTCGGGATCCTGCCTATCCAACCATGTTGCGTCGCCTCAAATTGAACTGGGGCGCTTCACTGCAACGCCAATCGCAGCGTCGCAAACAAGCCAACACGCATGATTTTGAAGTCAGCTTTGGTCTCAAGTCGGCACATCAACTGATCGCTCCGTCAGTCGCAGACGATACGATTCACTATGGATTGGGCAATCACGAACAACCCCCTGCCATTTTGCATTGCAAAACCATGAATGCCAGTATGGGTGGCTTGGCCTTGATCAAGGCCAGCAACGCACACGTCCATATCAGGGTGGGTGATGTGGTCAGCCTACGCCAGGAAAAAGCCGAATGGGGTATAGGCCTGGTACGCTGGTTCCGCATCCCAGGTCAGGGCGAGATGTGTTTTGGTGTGCAACTATTGGCGCCTCAGGCTATCGCCGTGCAAGTGCGCCGCAAGGACAACGGACGCCAGTGGTCGAGCTTGCTGTTGCTACCGAGCCCGAATTCCAAGCAGTTGCCAATGTTGATTTCACAGCCAGGCTGCTTTGCCCCCGACATTCCTGCGGAGATCAGCTCCTCGCAAGGAACCCAGTTGGTTCAGATTGAAAAACGTATCGAAGCGACACCCAGTATCGAACTGTTTCGTTTCCAGATGCATTCCCTCGGCAAAACCATCGAAACCACGCCACCAATCACCTGACCGGTGCATCGCTGACCGGTGCATTGGATTGACCGATGGTCTGACTATTCAAGCCATCATCCTGCAGGGTGATTTCACTCGCCACACCCCCTACCTCATTCATGATCAAGACATTCACCCGCCGATTCCGGCTGCGGCCGTCTGGTGTGGCATTGGTATCCACCGGCCGGTTATCGGCGTAACCAATCGCCACCATGCGGGCAACAGGCACGCCGCGTTCGGTGAACAGACGTACAACACTACCGGCGCGTGAAGATGACAATTCCCAGTTAGATGGAAAATTCGGAATGTTGATCGGAATATTGTCGGTGTGACCTTCAACCTGGATCGGATTGTCGACCTGGTTCAGCACCTGCGCCACGGCAGCCAATGCTTCAGTTGATTGCGGCTGCAACACCGCCTCGCCACTCTTGAACAAGACGCTGGCGTTGATTTCGACGGTAATCCCGCGTGGCGATTGGGTGACCCGCACCTTGCCGTTATCAATCAAAGGCTGCATCGCCTGCAACACATTCTTGGCAACTTTCTTCATGCTCTCGGTGGCTTTTTCCCGTTCCGCCGCTGCGCCAGGATGCAGCACGCTCTTGCCGATCGGCTGCCCGGTACCCGTCAAAATCTCGGGATGCTTGGTCTGCATTTCGATCAATTTTTCCGTGGTAGGTGGCTCTTTGAAGGCGCTGACCAGCGCATCGGACATGACCCGATATTTCCCTTCGTTGACCGACGAGATGGAATACATCACCACAAAAAATGCAAACAGCAACGTAATGAAATCGGCGTAGGAAACCAGCCAGCGTTCCAGGTTTTCATGCTCTTCTTGGACTTTCTTGCGCGCCATGTGTCAACAACCCGGCTTCAGGACAGATAACCCTGCAGCTTTGCTTCGATCACGCGCGGATTTTCGCCATTCGCAATAGCTACAATGCCCTGGACGAACAACTCCTTGTTATTCACCTGACGCCCAACCCAGTAACGCAATTTACCGGCAACCGGCAGAAAAAACAGATTGGCACCGCCGACGCCATAGATCGTTGCGACAAATGCCACTGCAATGCCGGAACCCAACTTGGAAGGATCGGAAAGGTTTTCCATGACATGGATCAGCCCCAACACCGCACCCAGAATGCCGATGGTCGGAGAATAGCCGCCCGCTGCCTGCCAAACCTTGGCAGCGTCGATATGATGCTGTTCATAATTCTGCAGATCGAGTTCCAGAGTCTCCCGCAACACCTCCGGCTCGGCGCCGTCGACCAGCATCTGCAAGCCGCGCCGATGGAACAGATCCTGCTGTTGTTCGATGAACGGTTCCAAAGCCAGCAGACCGCCACGGCGGGCTTTCTGGCTCCATTCGATCAGCATGTTCAAAGTTTCCTGGCTCGCGATGCGCGGCGGCTGCACGACCCACTTCAGCATGTTGAGGCCATCGAGAAACACCTTCAGGCTGGTTTGCAACATGACCGCACCCAGCGTGCCGCCAAGGACGATCATGAAGGCGGTGAACTGAAGCAACGAGCTGATGTGCCCGCCCTCGAGAAACTGGCCGAGCAGAATGGCAGTCAACCCGAGACCAATGCCAACAATACTGATGATGTCCATAGTCAGCGGACCTATTCCTTTTACTGTTCCTAGTCAGGATTCGACGACCAGTCACGCAGCCGCCCGCGTAAGCGGGAAATGGCTTGGCCATGCAACTGGCAGACACGCGATTCGGAGACGCCAAGGACGACGCCGATCTCCTTGAAATTCATGTCCTGCTCGTAATACATACCCATCAGCTGCTTTTCCCGCTCCGGCAGCACGCCGACTGCTTTGCTCAATGCGCCCTTGAAATGGCGTGAAGCCAGGATATCGAACGGCGCCTGATTTTGGCCATCGGCAAAGCGCTCCAGAAAATCATCACCATCACCACTATGCAAATCTTCGTAGTAAACGAGTTGAGCACCACGGGCATCATTCAGCAATTCGAAATAGGTCTGGATATCAAGGCCCATTTCAGCGGCGATTTCCTGTTCGGAAGGCGGCCTGTGGTGGCGTTGCTGCAAGGTGTTGATGGTATTTTCAATCTGCCGGCCGGCGCGCCGCACATTGCGTGTCGCCCAATCCGCATCGCGCAATTCATCCAGCATCGCGCCACGCACGCGCTGGGTTGCATAGGTTTCGAAATGGGCACCTTGCTCGCAATCGAAGCGATCGACGGCATCCAGCAAACCAATCAGCCCGGCTTGCACCAGATCATCGACTTCGACACAGGCAGGCAAGCGGGTCATCATGTGGTAAGCAATCCGCTTGACCATGGGAAGGTGCGTCTTGACCAAAGCATCTTTATCAATCAGCCGCGCTGCGACGTTCATACTCGCTCACCTCTTGCTAGCCGTCTCGGCGGCCAAACGGCTATATAGCCACATACGTTGCCAATACTGTTCAAAATTGATCCTGTCCGCTTCAACCTGACGCCCCCCCGCATCACTCAATAGATCAACCAACAGCGCTTCCAGCGGAGCAGGTTTTCCGCCCGTCGGTTCGCTCGCAATACACCCCAACAGTATCGGTGTCAGACCAAGAAAACGTTGCGCCGTTTCACTCAGCGCGGTGAACAGGCTGAGCGCCTGTCCAGCCTCCGCCCCCACTACCAGTACCAGCCAGTGATTTCCCGCCCAGGCTGCCTGCGCGGCCTTCATCGCGGCGTAGGCATCGGCCAGAGAAGCCCGCTTTCCAGGCAACACAAGAACCCGCAAATTCGCAGTGGTGGCGAGGCTGTGATGACGCAGGACACCATCGCCGCCATTCAGCAAGAACCATTCCGGCGCATCGGCGCGTGCGCGCCAATCATCCGTCATGTCGAGCAATTGATGCTCGGACCAAGCAGCCAGGATATTCGAGCCGTTTTGCGCCGCCAACAAGACCAGGCCATCGTTTGCCTGCCGGAGGACGGAAACCAGGCCACGAACCGGCGCATCGGCCAGACCATGCCGGGGCATGACGCCCAGCAGCGCGGCCACATTATTCGGAGGCCGCGTCTCATCCATCACCATGACCCGATGTCCACGTCGCCCGAGGCCAAGCGCGAGCCCGGCGCAGGCACTGGCGGTCAGTCGCGAATCCGGCCCGATTACGCCCAGCGCCTGAAACGCCGGTTCCGGAGCAAACAGGCGGCGCAAGCCGCTTGCCTGATCGAGTGGTTCAGCCAGCCGCACCCCAGCCTCCTCTGCCTACGGCATCGTCCTTCATGTCCGGGATCGAAGCGGATTCCAATGCCGCCGCCATCAGAACCGGGTAATCGTTATCGTCCTGGGTAAAGGGTGATTCAGGCTGATGGATCCGGAAAGCGCGATCAGCCAGATATACCGCGTTCGCCAGATGCAAATCTTCCGGCACGCGCTGGCCGTTGGTAACGAAATGCACCGGCAACTCATGCCGTATCGCGACATCCAGCACCGGGCCATAGGTCAGCGCTTCGTCGATCTTGGTCAGAATGCAGCCGATCAAGCCCGGGCCACTGTAAGCACGCGCCACCTCTTCCAGCGTCAACCCCTGGCTGGGCGCACCGAGCAGCAACAATCGTTTGACATCGCGCTGCTCGCCGCAAAGCAAGGCAACCTGTTCGGCCAAGCGCTTGTCGCGTTGGCTCATGCCGACGGTATCGATAAAGACCAGATGCCGACCAGTCAGGTCCGACAAGGTCATTTCCAGATCATTTTCATCGCGCACGGCAAACACCGGTGTGCCCAGGATGCGGCCATAGATGCGCAGTTGATCCTGAGCGCCGATTCGATAGGTATCGGTAGTGACCAGCGCGACCTTGGCCGCGCCGTGGCGCAACACCGCGCGCGCGGCCAGCTTGGCGACGGTGGTGGTTTTGCCGACGCCGGTGGGTCCGACCAGCGCATAGACACCGCCACGCTCGATGATGTCATCCGCATTAGCGGCCAGTTTCAGATTGTGCGCGATGGTGGATTTGATCCATTTCAATGCCTGTGCCAGGTCCGCTTCATCTGCCGGCAAGCGTTCCAGCAACATGCGCGCGAAGGCAGCGGAAAAACCGGCCGCCAGCAAGCGTTTCATGGCTTCCACCCGCACCGGGTCGCGCCGCGTCAGATCATGCCAGGCAAAGCCGGCGAGTTGACCTTCCACCATGCCGCGCAACAAACGCATCTCGCGCGCCAGTTCGTCCACCGCATCGTTGCTGGCCTGCGGTTTGGATGCTGCGTGATGGCCCGGATCCGCTCCATTATTTCCAGCGATTGGCCTCTCCGCCCGCGTTTGCGCCGGGGTGGCAGTGACTGCAGCATGCCGATTCGGAGAGGGACGAATCAGTGTCGAGACATCGCGCTCGGCCAGATAGTCGGCCAATGTGGCCAATTGCGGCTTGACCTGGTCTAGCGAAAGATTGGATGACGCGGCCGGTGGCGGGATGTGGGCTGGTGAGGGGGGCGAAAATGGCGCCTGCATTGGCAAAGATGCCTGCACCGGGCGTGGCGCCGGCTGTGCAGCTTGCGCATTTGGCGGAGCTGGCGGTGTGCGCCACAATGCCGGCTCGGCTTGCGCGGCAAGCGCGGCCATATCCATATCCGCCACGGCAATGATCTCGACGCCACCCGCAACCTGTCGGTTGGACAGGATCAAGGCGCTGGCACCGAGAGCATCACGCACCTGACGCAAGGCATCGCGGGTTGTTTGAGCGTGGAATTTCTTGATCATGCGTGGTTCATGAACCGCTACCGATCAGCGTGACAATACGGATGCTTTTACCATCCGGCACTTCCGCATGCGATAACACCTTCAGACCCGGTGCCGAGCGACGCAGGAATCGCGCCAGAATCGGGCGGATCGCGGGGGGCGACAACAGGACGGCGGGCTGGCCGGCACTTTCCTGCTTCTCCACCGCCAGTACTGTTTCCCGCACCAGCCGTTCAGCCAGACCAGGTTCCAGGCCGACACCGGTATCGCCGCGAGAGGCCAGAGCCTGTGTCAGGATGTGCTCAAGGTTAGGCTCAAGGGCCATCACTAACAATTCCTGCGCTCCTCCAAAGGTTTCGTGGATGATAGCGCGTCCCAGGGCAGTTCTGACGGTCGCGGTCAGCTCATCCGCGTCCTGCGTTCGAGTTGCGTGTTCAGCCAGGGTTTCCAGAATGGTGCGCATGTCACGAATGTGCACCTGTTCTTCCAGCAAATTCTGCAAAACCTTCTGAACCGTCGCCACCGGCAGCTGTTTCGGCGTCAGGTCTTCCACCAACTTCGGATGTTGTTTGGCAATGTGATCGAGCAATTGCTGGGTTTCTTCCCGGCCGAGCAATTCCGGCGCATGTTCATTGATGACTTTGGTCAGGTGCGTCGCCACCACGGTGCCGGCATCGACCACGGTATAGCCATAAGTTTGGGCTTGATCGCGCAGCGTGGCTTCGATCCAGATGGCCGGCAAGCCATAAGCCGGATCAGTCGCCGCCTGCCCCTGCAGGCCGCCCAGCACGCGTCCCGGATTGATGGCAAGAAATTTTCCGGCAATGGCTTCGCCTTCGGCGACACTGACCCCCTTCAAAGTCACCCGATAGGCATTCGGCTTCAATTGCAGGTTGTCGCGGATATGTACCGCAGGCACCAAAAAGCCAAGATCCTGGGCAATTTTCTTGCGGATACCGCGAATCCGCCGCAGCAGTTCGCCATCCTGATGTTTGTCGACCAACGGAACCAGGCGATAACCGACTTCCAGGCCGAGCCGATCAACCACGGCAACATCGTGCCAGCCGACATCGACCGGTTCCTCCGGCTTGGCCGGCGCTTCTTCCACCACCGCCGCCACGGCTTCTGCTTGCCGACGCTGCAGCAGCCAGTAACCGATACCGGCCAGGATGCCGCCAATCAGGAAAAAAGACAGATGCGGCATGCCCGGGATGATGCCCATCAACGCCAGGATGCCGGCGGTCAGGAACAAGGTCTGCGGCCGACCGAACAACTGGCCGGTCAGCTGTTCGCTCAAATCCTGGTCGCTGGAAACGCGTGAAACCACAATGCCGGCGGCAGTCGAAATCACCAGTGCCGGTATCTGCGCCACCAACCCGTCGCCGATGGTCAACAGCGTGTAATTGCTGCCGGCGGCGGCAAAACTCATGTCGTGCTGCACCATGCCGACGATCAAGCCACCGATGACGTTGATCAGCATGATGATGATGCCGGCCACCGCATCGCCGCGGACAAATTTGGAAGCACCATCCATCGAGCCGTAAAAATCGGCTTCCTGGGCAATCTCCGCCCGTCGCCGCCGTGCGTCATCCTCGCCGATCAAACCGGCATTGAGGTCGGCATCGATCGCCATCTGCTTGCCGGGCATCGCGTCCAGGGTGAAACGAGCGGAAACCTCGGCAATCCGCCCGGCGCCCTTGGTAATCACCATGAAGTTGATCAGCACCAGGATGATGAACACCACCAGACCGACCGCGTAATTACCACCGACCAGGAAGTGGCCGAACGCCTCGATCACCTTGCCAGCCGCATCTGTGCCGGTATGGCCTTCCAGCAACACGACTCGGGTGGAAGCCACGTTGAGCGACAGGCGCAACAGAGTGGTCAGCAGCAACACCGTCGGAAACACCGAGAATTCCAGCGGCTTGGTGGTGTACAGGCTGATCAGCAGCACAATCATCGCCAACGCGATATTGAAAGTGAACAGCAGATCGAGCAGTAACGGCGGCAATGGCAAGACCATCATGGCCAACACCATGATCACCAGAATCGGCGCGGCCAGCCTCTGCATTTGCGAACCACTCGGCAACAGCATTGCTTGCGCCATCAGGTCGCCTCTAGCCGAGAGGCGGGATCAAGTTTCGCCGGCACTTGCCAGTCGCTCGGCAACACCGGGTTGAGCGACTGATTGAGTTGATAAACATAAGCCAGCACTTGCGCAACGGCGGTGAACAGGGGGCCGGGAATCACTTCGCCGACTTCGACATGGCGATGCAGTGCCCGCGCCAGGGGCGGTGCTTCAACGATCGGCACGCGATGTTCACGTGCCAGTTCCTTGATTCGCTCGGCCACCAGTTGCGAACCTTTTGCCAGCACAACCGGAGCAGACATGCCCTTTTCCTCATATTTGAGCGCCACGGCAAAATGCATCGGATTGGTCACCACCACATCCGCCTGCGGAATAGCCTGCATCATCCGACGCCGTGCAGCCTCACGTTGCAGCGACCGGATACGCGCCTTGATTTGTGGATCACCTTCGATTTCTTTGCCTTCCTGGCGGACTTCTTCTTTGGTCATCCGCAAACCGTGGTGATAGTTCCAGATCTGGAATGGCACATCGAGCAGAACAATAAAGGTAAACGCTGCGACCGAAGCCAGGAAGGTGAACAACGCGATCTGCCCAAAATGCACCACCGCCGATTCCAGCGGTTCATTCGCCAATGCAAGAATGCCGTCATGCTGATGCCAGACCATCCAGCCTGCGACACCGGCGATGAGCCCGCCCTTGAGCAACGCCTTGACCAATTCGGCCACAGAATTCATGGAAAACATCCGGCCAATGCCTGTGATCGGATTTAATTTGGAGAAATTGAATTCAAGCGCCTGCGTCGAAAACACCCAGCCCGACAGCATCAAATTCGCCACCACCGCAGAAACCACGACGGTGATTGCCATCGGCATATAGAGCCACACACCATCAATGCCGGCTTCCATCAGGTTGCGCCCCATCATCGAGGCATTGACGATATCGGCATGGTCAAAGCTCAGGGCATTGCGCATGAGACGATGCAAACCCTGAAACATGAAAACCCCAAGCATCGCGATGACCGACGCACTCGCCAGCAAAACCGCGAGCGTCGCAAGTTCGCGTGACCGCGGCACATTGCCACGCTCGCGAGCCTGCTCCAGCTTGCGCGCTGATGCAGGTTCCGTGCGTTCAAGATCGCTGTCTTCCGCCATCCTCGGGTCCGGCGGACAGCCGGCTCGGGGTTATTTAAGTGGGCGCGAGTTTAGCATGCGGCCCCCCGCCTGAATGTCGCGGCGGCACGCAGAATTCAGGTCTTTTCAAGTCAACCAGCGGTCAGTTCGGCAGCGCCTTAAACCTCGCCGGCTCAATAAGCAAGCTGTGGGATCACGTCCAGAACACGATGCGTTTCACGATTCACCAGGATCACATCGGCATCGAGGGTCAGACGCGTGTAGGGCGCCGGTAAATAGGGCAACAACTTATCCAGTTCGGTCGGCAACTTGTTTGGGCGCAGACCAGAGTCCAGCACATCCCCCGCCTTGATCCGTTGTGCCGGAACCGGGCCCGAGCGCTGCCGATCGATGCCCTGTGAATAGAAACGAGTGATTGTTTTACGCTCAGCTTCCGAAAAACGCATGCCGGCGATTTCCGGCTTGGCAGCCGGTTTTGTCGCACATCCCGTGATCAGCAAACTGGCCAGTACAAGAAATTCCCGACGTTGCATGACAACCCCTCTTAGGACATGGACAAGGACGCCATGTGTACCAAATCGGCTAACGAGAAACTTTGAGATGGATCAATTAGTTAGCAATTTCCGCCGAAAAGCGCTGCCGAAAAAAAAGCCGGCTCGAAGCCGGCTTTTTGACTGCATATTCCGTTCAACGCGGCAAAGTGCTGCTGCCCATCAGGAAGACATCCACTGCCTGCGCACACTGGCGACCTTCACGAATAGCCCAGACCACCAGTGATTGTCCGCGCCGCACGTCGCCGGCGGCAAAGACCTTGGCCTTGCTGGTGGCGTAGCTGTTATTGCCTTCGGTTTCCGCCTTGGCGTTGCCACGCGCATCCTTTTCCACGCCGAAGGCGTCGAGCAGTTTTTGCACCGGGCTGACGAAGCCCATCGCCAGCAGGACCAGATCGGCTTTCATTTCAAACTCGGAACCGGGAACCTCGGACATCTTGCCGTCCTTCCAGTCCAGGCGTACCGCCTTCAGTCCGGTGACTTTGCCACCTTCGCCAATGAAAGACTTGGTGGCGATTGACCAGTCGCGCGCGCAGCCTTCTTCGTGCGAACTGGAAGTGCGCATCTTCAGCGGCCAGTTGGGCCAGGTCAGCGGGCGGTTTTCCTGCTGCGGCGGTTGCGGCATCAGTTCGAACTGACTGACCGAAGCAGCGCCATGGCGGTTGGAGGTGCCGACGCAGTCGGAACCGGTATCGCCGCCGCCGATCACCACGACATGCTTGCCGGTGGCGCGGAGTTGATTGGGCAGGTTGTCGCCGGCGACGAACTTGTTGTTCTGGCTGAGGAATTCCATGGCGAAATAGACGCCACTCAATTCGCGGCCAGGCAACGGCAGGTCGCGCGGCTGTTCGGCGCCGCCGGCCAGGATCACAGCATCGAATTCGGCTTGCAGCGCGTCGGCGGAGACATTTTCCCCAACGTGCTGGTTAACGCGGAATTCAACGCCCTCCGCCGCCATCTGCGCCATGCGGCGGTCGATGTGGCTTTTCTCGAACTTGAAGTCGGGAATGCCATAACGTAACAGGCCGCCGATGCGGTCGTTCTTTTCCAGCAGCACGACGGCATGGCCGGCACGCGCCAGTTGCTGGGCGGCAGCCATGCCGGCGGGGCCGGAGCCGACCACGGCAACCTTCTTGCCGGTCTTTTTAGCCGCCGGTTGCGGCTTGACCCAGCCCATTTCCCAGGCCTTGTCGATGATCGCGTGTTCAATCGACTTGATGCCGACCGCGTCGTTGTTGATGTTCAACGTGCAGGCGGCTTCACACGGCGCCGGACAGATGCGGCCGGTGAACTCGGGGAAGTTGTTGGTGGAATGCAGGATGTCGATCGCCTGCCGCCAGTTCTGTTTGAACACTAGATCATTCCAGTCCGGAATGATGTTGTTGATCGGACAGCCGCTCATGCAGAACGGAATGCCGCAGTCCATGCAGCGCGCGCCCTGAGTCTTGGCTTCGTCGTCCGACAGATGCTGCACGAACTCGTTGTAGTTGGTCAGCCGCTCGGCAACCGGCAGGTTGGCTTCCGACAACCGCGCATATTCGAGAAACCCGGTGATCTTGCCCATTACGCAGCCTCCAGCACTTTCTGTTCAGCCATTTCGATCAGGGCGCGCTTG
>CAMDHJ010000087.1 GCA_945897865.1 Tepidiphilus sp. J10 | reverse complement strand
CCGAGTTTGCATTGATGCAGATTTCTGGTTGAGCGTCTTATTGAATTTGAAAGATTTTGGATTGTTGAGGGACTGCTGCTGGCCTGAGTGGTCAGTGGGGTAATGCGCCACCAACGGCTGCAATGAGTAGCACAGCGGCCGTAGGCCATGAAACTGTCCGGAAAGACCGCTCCTACCTTAAGGCTATAGCCAGACCCGATCCACAAGAGACGTTCATCGTCCGTACGATTCTGTAATAAGTCCTTGTGAACAGCAGTCTCTCGGTTAGTGTGACCACTGACAGGCCCTCTACCAAAGCTGGCCTGGGCGCGGTTGATCCAGACACACGCGAAGGGAGAAGCGGAATGAGCGCGATACTTGGCTGGCTCGTTTGCGGCCTGGCCTGGCACTGATCATCCTGCTGATCCCCGCGCTGGGCGCCGGCTTGCTGGCGTGGGACTGGGCCTGGACCTGGCGGCTGATCATGCTCGTGGCGATCCTTTTCGCGGCTTTGCCGCTGGCGTCGCATGCCCTGGGACGGGCGGTAGCCAGGTCGAACGAAGCCGAATGACGGCGGGTTCTTACTTGCCGGGTGCTCATCACGCCGTATCGCAACGACAACTGCTATTTCTGGGTCTTCAAGGACTTCGACCAGCACTGGGATGACACCCCGAAAGCCAAACTCGCCGGCATGTTGAAGATGAAATCACTCGGCTGGCCGAAGATTTCATATTTGAGTTCGGTGAATAACTTCAGTCGCACCATCATTTACCTCGATTTCTTGTTGTCATGTCTGCACTTGGAGGTGGCGACTAAGCACTCGTCCACTTGCCGAAGCCGCAGGTGTTCTGCCAGTTGACAAATTCCGCCGCCGGCATCGGTTTGCCGAACAGGTAGCCCTGCAACTCGTCACAGCCTGCTGCGAAGAGCACGCGCATTTCCTCGACTTTCTCGACTCCTTCCGCCACCACGCGGAGACCAAGAGTGTGGCCGAGGCCAATCACCGCTTTGGTAATGGCCAGATCGTTGGGGTCATCAAGCATGTCTCGGATAAAAGATTGGTCGATCTTCAGTTTGTCGATCGGGAAGCGGTGCAGATAGTTGAGGCTGGAGTAGCCGGTGCCAAAATCGTCGACCGAGAGCGAGATGCCTAGCGCTTTGATCGCAAGCAGCAGATCAATGGTCGAGCTGACATCCTCCATCAGCAAGGACTCGGTGAGCTCAAGCTCGATCATGGTTGGACTGATGCCATTGTCGGAAATCGCCTGTCGGAGTGTGTTCAATAACTCGGGGTCATGCAGTTGTGGCGCCGACAGGTTGACCGAGATGGCGATGTCGCCGAAGCCGTTATCCCGCCATTGCGCTTGCTGGTGGCAGGCTTCCGACAATACCCAGCTGCCGAGCGGAATGATCAGGCCGCATTCCTCGGCAATCGAGATGAAGTGCGCTGGCGTGATCAGGCCCTGCTCTGGATGCTGCCAACGGACCAGGGCTTCGGCGCCCAGCAGCTTGCCGCTGCGACAGTCGACGCGCGGCTGGTAATAGACGCGCAGCTCCTTATGCTCAATGGCAACACGCAAATCATTTTCGATCCGCATCCGTTCACGCAGGCGTCGGTCCATCTCGATGGTGAAGAACTGCGCGCTGTTGCGGCCCTGTGACTTGGCCTGGTACATCGCCGCGTCCGCATTACGCATCAAGCTGTCGATTTCGCATCCATCCTCCGGATACACCGAGATGCCGACACTGCAGGAGACATGCAGCTCAGCGCCATCGATATCATGTGGCTGGCGAATCAACGGGATCAGGCGGCGCTCAACGATCTGCGTAATTTCTTCCACGTTGGCGACGCCATTGAGGATGACCACGAACTCGTCGCCGCCCATCCGGCTGACCGTATCGCCGGCGCGAACCGCTTCGAGCAGACGCTGCGAAACCGAGCGCAGCAGGCCATCGCCAATATGGTGGCCGAGCGAGTCGTTGATGTTCTTGAAGCGGTCGAGATCGATGAATAGCACTGCGACCCGCCAATTCTGCCGTTCCGCCTGCTGCAACGCCATTTGCAGGCGCTCGATGCAAAGCGCCCGGTTGGGCAGGTCGGTCAACACATCATGTTGGGCGAGGTGAGTGATTCGCTGCTCGTTGGCCTTGCGCTCGCTGATGTCAAATGAAGTGACGATGACATGCGTAATGTGGCCTTCGTCGTCACGCACCGTGTTGAACACTGCCCACACCGGCAAGGCTTCCCCGGTCTTGCGCCGAATCCACATCTCGCCCTGCCAGGAACCGCGAATCCGGGTGGCCTGCCAGATTTCGTTGTAGAACCCATCCGGGTGGTGGTCCGAGCACAGAATATCCGGCGTTTCACCGATGACCTCGTTGAATTCGTAGGCCGTACTGCGACAGAAAGCCCGATTGACGGTGAGAATTAACCGCTCGGCGTTGGTGATCATGATGCTCTCGGACGAAGCCTCGAACACCTTGGCCCAGAGTTCGAGTCGCTGCTCCATCTGCTTCAGGCGGCCAATCGGGGTGAAGGCAGTAAGCACCGCATCCTGATCCTGATAGCGCAGGCGACGCGCCGAAATCAGCGCCCAGTCGCGCCGCTTCGCGCCGTGCCAGAGCACTTCGAATTCATTCGCCGCCCCGGTATCGGCAAGCATTTGGAAGAACTGCGCGCGCGCTTCCGGCAGCAACCCCTTCAACCAGGGATCGGTCAGGTTGCCATCCAGCCAGGCCTGCGCTTTGGTGTTGGTGTGCAAGACCTGGTGATGCGGCGTCGCCGTCACCATCAACGGGATCGGCACCGCCTCAAGCAAATTGCGTTGCGCCTCGGCAGCACTTGCTTGCGCCGCGAGTTCCTGTTCGATGTGACGGCTGCGGTCGAGCTGGAACAGCATGTCGTTGAAAGCGGAAATCAATCGCCCGATTTCGTCGCCGGAACGCCAAACCGCACGCAATGTGTAGTCGCCCGAGGCGCGAACATTGTCGGCGACCTCGGCGAGACGGTGAATCGGTAACGCGATCTGGCGCGCGACGAAAAACACCACGCTGAGAATGACCAGCAGCAGCGCGACAGCGGTGCCCAGATGCAACCACATGCGCTTGAACAGGCCGTCAACCCGCGTTTGCAGCAGACTGTGCAGTGCATCCCCGGCAGACATCCACGCCTGGTTGAGCTGTTTCTGCGCAGCGTGTGCAATCAGGTCCAGATCCGGGGTGGAGATGCCGCGTTCACGCTCGATGGCAATCTGGCGCGTGCTGGCGCGCAGCTTGTCGACAGCGCTCAGCAAACTGCGGCGCGAAGGCTCCAGCGCCGCGCGCAGTTCTGGGGTGCCAGCAGACAATCCCTCGGCGTAATCAGCATTGATGCCGCTCGCTACTGCGTCGAGGCGGCCTTCGAGAATCAGGTACTCGGTCTGCAAACGCGGCCGCTCATGTGATGGCGCCGCCCCGGCCTCGCGCGCCTTGTCACGGATGCGACCAATGAGATCAAAAAGTTCGGGAAAACGCAGTACGACGATGGACATCGTGTAGTAGCTATCCAGATCCGGGTCGAGAATCAGATTGGACTGGTTGCCGATACGCGTGATCAGCGCTTGCAAAGCCGGCGCAATGGCATGCTCGTTGCTCGCATCTGCGCGACCGCTACTCTCCATCAAGCGAAGTTGTTCGGCCAGCACGATCGCCAGCTCTCGGCTGCCGAGATCGCCCCGCGCCGTGCCGAAGCGATCCTCGGCTGCCAGCACATTGGCGGCTGCCGATCCTTTCTGACCGCTGGCAACGACATTCAGGGTGACCTCGCGCACCGCCGCGATGTATTCGTTTCCGACGATTTCCTTGCGCGCGAAGTCGATCGCGATGAATTTTTCGTTGATCAGGATGGTGGAAACGAAAATCACCGCCGACAAGTCGAGGGCGTAAATCAGCATCAGCTTGCGGCTGACACTGAGGCGACCAATCAAGTCCAGGATGAACCGGTACATAGGCAGACTCCGGGGATGTCCTGGTTAACTGCAAGAACCCTGCCACGCGCTGCGACAGCCGATCATGCCCGGTTTTGTGGCCTGTACCGAGCTTGCCATGGTGATTTTTGCCCTGGGATGGCGCAGGTGCGCCCTGTGACGGTGCGGGCGCACCGCCGTGCTGCCCCGAAGTGGTTCGAGAAAGCGGCGTCCACTTCCCTTTGCGGCCTTCTAGTGTCTTTGACCCAATGCGTCTTTAGCCCTGATAAAAAATCCGGTAAATCGCTCCGACTTGGTCGTCTGACACCAGCAGGCTGCCGTCCGGCATGACCAGCACGTCGGCGGGGCGGCCAAGAACCTTTTCCTGCGTAGTCCCTTCGTGTTGCAGCCAGGCGCTGGCGAACGGTTCGTAGGCGACTACTTTGTCGTTTTGCAGAATTGCCGCCATTACCCGGTAGCCGGCTTTGCTGCTGCGGTTCCAGGAGCCGTGTTCGGCGACGAAGATGGCGTTGCGGTAGCGCGCGGGAAACTGCTTGCCGGTGTAGAAACGCATGCCCAGCGGGGCGACGTGGGCGCCGAGTTCCTGTGCCGGCGGGGTAAGTTGGGCGCAGTTGCGTTGTGTACCGAATTCCGGGTCGGCGACGCTTGTGCCATGGCAGTAGGGATAGCCAAAGTGGCGACCCGCTTGGTCGAGCCGGTTGAGTTCGTCGGGCGGCAGGTCGTCGCCGAGCATGTCGCGGCCGTTGTCGCTGAACCAGAGTTGCCGGGTTTGCGGATGCCAGTCGAAGCCGACCGTGTTGCGCACGCCGCGGGCGATGATTTCAAGCTTGCCGTTAGCCAGGTCGAGCCGCGAGATCAGCGCGTAGCGCTCTGGGTCCGGGGCGCAGATGTTGCACGGCGCGCCGACCGGGATGTAGAGCTTGCCGTCGGGGCCGAAGGCAATGAATTTCCAGCCGTGATGGGTTTCCTTGGGCAATGCGTCGAACACGCTTTCCAGCTTGAATTTGACGCTGGATTGGCGTTCGGCATTGCGGATGCGCAGGATGCGGCTGACTGCGGAGATGTAGAGATCGCCGTTGCGGAAGGCGACGCCGACCGGCAGATTCAAGCCTTCGGCAATCACCCGGGGTTTGCCGGCGCGGCCGTTGCGCAGTGGAATGGCGTGGACCTTGCCGGCGCGCATGCTGCCGACGAACAGGGTGTCCTTGCCCAGCGCCATCTGGCGCGCGTTCGGCACCCGCGCGAAGGTTTCGATCTTGAACCCCGGCGGCAGGCGGATCTGGGCCAGTTCAGGTTCCACCTCGAGGGCGGCGTGCGATGTGGTCAGCAAGCAAATCAGGCAGAACAGCTTTAACCAGATGGCTTGAATTGGCCGCATCGATTATTCCTCCGGTGGCCGCAGATAGGCGTCGTCTGCGTTGTCGAGCTGGATCTCGATCATGCCGGAATCCACCTTCTCGACGGCCTTGCCGACCAGGCCGGGGAAGGTCAGCACCAGCGCCACCATCACCAACTGGATCAGCACAAACGGAATCGCGCCCCAGTAGATGTCGCTGGTACGCACCACTTTCGGGGCGACGCTGCGCAGATAGAACAGCGCGAAGCCGAACGGCGGGTGCATGAACGAGGTCTGCATGTTGATGCCGAGCAGGACGCCGAACCAGACCAGGTCGATACCCAGCGTGACGGCGACCGGCGCGAGCAGCGGCACGATGATGAAGGCGATCTCGAAGAAGTCGAGGAAGAACGCCAGAATGAAGACCAGCAGGTTGACCGCGATCAGGAAGCCGATCTCGCCGCCGGGCAGCGTGGTGAGCAGATGTTCCACCCAGAGATCGCCCTCCAGCAGACGGAACACCAATGAAAACACAGTCGAGCCGATCAGGATGAAGATGACGAAGCTGGTCAGGCGGGTGGTGGCATCCATCGCCTGCTTGAGCAGATCCAGGCTCAGGCGGTGTTTCGCCAGTGCCAGCGCCAGCGCGCCGGCCGCGCCCATGGCGCCGCCTTCGGTCGGCGTGGCGATGCCGGCAAAGATGGTGCCGAGTACCAGAAAAATCAGGATCAGCGGCGGCACAATGGCGGCGCCGGCCTTCAGCCACAAGGCTCTGCCGCGCAGGACACGGGCGGCTTCCGGCATGGCAGGCAGCAGGCCGGGCCGAAACAGCGTCAGCATGAATACGAAGAGCAGGTAGCAGCCGGCCAGCATCAGGCTGGGCACCAGCGCGCCGCGATACATGTCGCCGACCGAGACGCTCAACTGGTCGGCCAGGATGATCAGCACCAGCGACGGCGGGATGATCTGCGCCAATGTGCCGGAGGCGGCAATGACGCCGCAGGCGACGCGTTTGTCGTAACCGTAGCGCAGCATGATCGGCAGTGAGATCAGGCCCATCGCGATCACCGTCGCCGCGACCACGCCGGTGGTCGCCGCCAGCAGCGCGCCGACGAAGACCACGGCATAGGCGAGGCCGCCGCGCAGCGCGCCGAACAACTGGCCCATGGCGTCGAGCAGTTCTTCCGCCAGACCGCTGCGTTCCAGGATCAGACCCATGAAGGTGAAGAACGGGATCGCCAGCAAAGTGGCATTCGACATGATGCCGAACACCCGTTCTGGCAGAGCCTGCAATTGGGCGAATTCGATATGTCCCATCTGCATGCCGATCAGGCCGAACAGCAGGCCGTTGGCGCCGAGCGCGAAGGCGACCGGATAGCCAATCAGCAGGAATACCACCAGTCCGGCGAACATCAGCGGCGCCATCAGTTCGAACATCAGACGACCTCTTCTGCGGCTTCGCGCGTAAACGGCAACTGTCCGGCCAGCATGCCGATGCGTTTGAAGATTTCCGATATGCCCTGCAGGAACAGCAGACCGAAGCCGATCGGCAGCGCCAGTTTGACCGGCCAGCGCAACAGGCCGCCGGAGTCTGGCGAATGTTCCTGGATGGCCCAGGATTCGCTGAATACCGACCAGCCCATCCAGGCCATCAAGCCGGTCACCGGCAGCAGGAACAGCAGGCTGCCGAACAGGTCGATCCAGGCTTGCGCACGCGTCGACAGGCGGCCGTAGATCACGTCGATGCGGACGTGGCCGTTGTGTTTCAGGGTGTAGCCGGCGCCGAGCAGGAAGATCAGCGCGAACAGATACCACTGCAATTCGAGCCAGGCGTTGGAACTCAGATCGAAGCCGTAACGCAGGCTGGCGTTGACGGCGGAGACCAGGGTGGCGATCAGCACCAGCCATTTCACGCCACGCCCGATGGCCTCGTTCAGCGCATCGATGGCACGCGCGAATTGCAACGCGAATTGCAACGCGAATTGCAACCCCAAGGCCAGCAAACCCCGCATCTCACTCGCCCGCGATGGTCATCTGATCGATCAGGATGGAGCCGACCCGGCGCGATCCGCGCGTTTCGACATCGCTGCCGATCGCTACGATGCCCTTGAACATGTCGCGCAGATTGCTGGCGATGGTGATTTCCTCCACCGGGTAGGTGATGACGCCGTTCTCTACCCAGAAGCCGGCGGCACCGCGCGAATAATCGCCGGTGACCATGTTGAGGCCATGGCCGAGCAACTCGGTGACCAGCAGGCCGTTGCCCATTTTCCGCAACAGCGCGGCGAAATCTTCGCCGGTGGAAGGCACGATCAGGTTGTGGTTGCCGCCGGCATTGCCGGTGCTGTGCATGCCCAGCTTGCGCGCGCTGTAGGTGCCGAGAAAATAGCCTTGCACAACGCCATCTTTGACCACATCGCGGTCGTGCAACGCGACCCCTTCGGAGTCGAACGGCGACGTCGATAAGCCGCGTGGAATGAACGGCCGTTCCTGGATTTGGAGGAATTCCGGAAATACCTGGCTGCCCAGGCTATCGAGCAGGAACGACGATTTGCGATACAGATGGCCGCCCGAAATGGCGGAAACAAAGCTGGCGATCAGGCCGGTGGCGATGGGGGCTTCGAATAGCACCGGGCACTGGCGCGTGCTCAGCCTGCGGCCGTTGAGGCGGCGTACTGTGCGTTCACCGGCGCGCTGGCCGACGCTGGCGGCGCTGTCCAAGTCGGATGCCGCGCGCGCCGTGGTGTACCAGTAGTCGCGCTGCATCGCGTCACCCGGGTTGGCCACATCTTCGGCGATCACCGCACAGGACAGACTTTGCCGACTGCTTGGATAGCCGCCGGAGAAGCCGAGTGAATTGGCATAGATGAACTGCGACACCTGGCTCGATAGCGAACCGCCCTCGGAATTGGTGATGCGTGGATCGACATTGAGCGCCTTCGCCTCGCACTCGCGCGCCAGTTCGGCGGCTTCTTCGACGCTGATCTGCCACGGGTGGTAAAGGTCAAGCTTGGGAATCAATGCATCCACGGCATCGACCTGCGCCAGCAAATTGGGTTCGGCCAGGCCGGCGCACGTGTCCTCGGCGGTGAAGCGGGCAATACTGAGCGCCTTCTCGACGGTGCGCGCGAGTGCGTCGGGGGAGAAGTCGGAGGTGGAGGCATGGCCGCGCCGTTGGCCAAGATAAATGCTGATGCCGATGCCTTTGTCACGGTTGTGTTCAATGGTTTCAATCTCGCCATGTCGTACCGAGATCGACAGGCCACTACCTTCGGACACTTCGGCTTCGGCGGCGGTGGCGCCACCTGCTTTGGCCAGATCGAGCACCTGAGCCGCAAGGCCTTGCAGGGTCTGGCGGGAAAAACTGAACGGACTATTGGACTGTTGGGTAGTGGACACGTCTGGGCCTGAGGAAATCGACAAAGTCGTTATGATAGCAACCCATTTGATGGCAACCCATTTGCATCAACCCGCCAACACACCCGCCCCCTCCAAGTAGCTATGCGTGATCAAGATTTCGAAGACCTGAACCAAGACGACGAAAACGACAACGAAAACGACAAAGACCTCGTCAGCAAAAGCCAGCGCAAGCGCGAAAGTACCGCGCTGCAGGATCTTGGCAAGGAGTTGTTCGAGCTTTCGCGAGATCAACTGAAGAAGATGGACCTGCCGGAATCCTTGCTCGGCGCTTTGTTGGAAGCCAAGCGGCTGACCAGCCACGGTGCCATGCGGCGGCAGATGCAGTTCATCGGCAAGGTGATGCGCGATATCGAAACCGAGCCCATCCTGCAACAGTTGGCGGTAATTCGCGGCGAATCGAATATAGCCAAGGCGCAGTTTCATGCGCTGGAAAACTGGCGCACGCGGCTGATCGAAGACGATGCAGCGCTGCAGGCCTGGCTGACGGCGCATCCGGAAACCGACGTCCAGCAATTCCGCCAGTTGATCCGCAATGCACGCAAGGAAGCTCAGGAGGCGAAGCCGCCGAAGTCCAGCCGCGCCTTGTTCAAAATTCTGCGTGAGCAAAGCGAACACAAAACCTGAGGCCAAGGTTGTCGTCATGCCAGTCGAGAAGCTGATACGCCCTCCGGAAAATGTCGAAATTCTTTACATATCTGTCGGCGAGGGATGACAGATTCGTTAGACATATCCATTTTGTCAGTCCCGAATTGACCGTTTTGCGCGAGTTTGCTGACTTGCGCGGGTTTATGGCACACGGCTTGCTGACTACATAAATCCAACAATTTTCATTGAACAAGTTTCCATGCCGCGTGCTCCCAATTTAGTTGATCCGCCGATCAGTCCCAGGCAGGAGCCGGCGATGCCGTTTCTGAGCCATGCCGGGGTGTTGGCGCGTCTGCTGGAAGAACTGGGCGGCAGCCGGACGATGAACGAGCGCATTGGAGATTTGCTGCTGCTTGATCCGGTATTGGCCTTGCGCATACTGGAAACCTACGCTCAGGCCCACGCCGGCGAATCACTCCAGAATTTCAGGCAAGCTGATCTGCTGTTGAGTCTTGATGTCAGCACGCTAAAAAGCATGGTGACCACTGCAGTTACCGAACAACTGACGCTGCCGGCCAGCGAAACGCTGGCTACATGCTGGCGGCAGGCACTGCACTGCGCCATGCTCAGTCGCATGCTGGCGGAGATGCTGAATTATCCAAGCCCGGACGAAGTCTGGTTGAGCGGTTTGTTGGTCTGGCTGCCGGCATTTTTTGCCGATCCGGCTGCCGGATCCGATGCTTCGCCGGAAACTGCGAGACGGGTGGCGCAAGGCGTGCTTGATCAATTGCCCTTGCGCACGTTTTTGCCCGATGCCTTGCGCTATCTTGATGTTCCCGCGCCGCGTCTGCGCGATGCCGCACCGTTGGTACAAATGGTGGTGGCTGCGCATCGTCTGTCTGGTCCAAGTCAGTCGGAAACGGCTGCCAAATCAGTTGATCCATGCTTGGATGCGCTATTCTTGTCCGCCAAAATCGATCAGAAAGCCCTGTTGGACATGTCAAGCCAAGCGGAACACGCCGTTGATTCTCTTTCCGTGCGAAATGGCGTCGAGCAAGCCAAGTACAAGTCAACGGGAGAACTCGCCCTTGATCTGATTCGTTACAACCAACTCGAGCTTGCCGCTGGCGACATGCAGGAAAACAGTGAAACCGCCATCGCGACTCTGGTCAACCTGCTTGCCAGCCATGAGAGTCTGGCCGATCCGATTTACCTCAAGCTGAATCGTCGCAGCAGCGTTCTCGAAGCCCAAACGATTGGTGGACTGAAGCCCACACCGCTGAGCATTCGCCTTGAAGGCAGCAAAACCGCTGCCGTGCGTGCTTTCTTTACCCGTTCGGCCGTGATTGTGCTGGAAAGCGCCGGCAATGACGCCGCTGTGCTTGATCAGCAACTGATCCGCCAGGCGGATGCCGACGGACTGGTCGCCATTCCGGTTGGCGAGGGTGATAGTCAGGGCGTGTTGCTGGTTTGCGGTAGCGCAGCGTCATTGGCCACCGTCGCCTCAATGCCAAAACACTATGCCCGCATGGGCGAACTGGCCGGCCGTGTGATGCCGAGTCAGGTTGTCGAAACCGGCAAGGGCGATCCCGCCGCCACCGCCGCCGCGGCCGCCGATGTCTTGCCAGCTCGGGTTCAACAGGCTGCGCACGAAATCAACAATCCGCTCGGCATCATCAAGAACTACCTCGCCATTCTGAAAATCAAGTTGGGCGACGACGCGCCGATTGCGGATGAACTGCGGATCATCTACGAAGAGCTGGATCGCATCGTGCGTATCGTGCGTGGACTGACCCATGACGATGGCGAGCAGGGTTCGATGGAGCATGGCGCTGACCTGAACGCGTTGATTCAGGATTTGGTCAAGGTCACCCAGCCGACCTGGATGAGCAAAGGCATCAAGGTTTCGACCCAACTTGCACCCGGGCTGACACGGCTGGATGCGGATCGCGACAAGCTCAAGCAGATCGTGCTCAACCTGATGCTGAATGCGCTTGAGGCGACTCCTCCAGGTGGCAGCGTGCGCGTTGAAACGGCGGCGTTGTCGAATCATCGCCACGAACATTTTGTCGAGATCGTCGTCGTCGATTCAGGCTCCGGCATCCCGCCCGAGGTGGCTGAACAGATATTCGATCCGCTTGATACCGCCAAGGGAGAAGACCATGCCGGACTCGGATTGTCGATCGTGAAGTCGCTGACCGAGTCGATGGAAGGAAGTGTCATTTTCAAGACAGGTGCAAGCGGAACAACATTCCAGATATTATTGCCGTTCAATTGATCAGGGTATTGCTTTAGATATAGCCTTGTTAACTTGTTGTCAGGTCAAGCAAAGGGTGAGTAGATGTTCGGTGTCGCGGTTCCCAGTTCTGGCCAGACCCCGATTCGATTGCTGATCGTAGAGGATGAGCCACGCTATCTGGAAAGCACGCGACTCCTTTTGGCGCATCATGTCCAAAGCATCGATACCGCACTCAGCGTTCGTCAGGCCTTCGCTCTGCTGGCCGAAAATCGCTACGACCTTGCCTTGCTGGACCTGCGTCTGCCCGATGGCAACGGGCATGATCTCATGTCCGATCTGCGCTTGAATCAACCCGAATGCCGCATCATTGTTGCCAGCGGAGATAGCGAAATTGATTCCGCCATCCAGTCTTTGCGTCTGGGCGCCACCGACTACCTGCGCAAGCCGTATGAGCCGGAAGACCTGATCAATACCGTGCGCAATGCGGTGCGCAAGATCGAACTGGAACGTGAAAATGCACGCATGTCGCAACAGATCGAGCAATCTGAGCAATGGCATCGCTTGCTGGTGAATACCTCGCCGGACGTGATTTACACACTCGATGCGGAGGCCCGTTTCACCTATCTGAACGACAGCGTCGAACGCACGTTGGGTTTTATGCCGGGTGAACTGATTGGTCGCCATTACACCACCATCATTGCGTCGGATCAGCTTGAATCTGCCTCCTTCCGCTTCAATGAACGACGCACGGGCGAACGTGCCACCCGAAATCTTGAACTGATCCTGCGCCGCAAGGATGATTTGCTCAGCAGTCTGACTGAACGCAATTCGGATCAGCGCGTCGTGGTTGAACTGTCCTCGATGGGAATGTATCGCCCGAGCAGTCTTGGCATGGGCGAGTTTTTAGGCTCTTACGGTGTTGCGCGCGACATCAGTGCACGCAAGCAAGCCGAGGCGACGGTCACCTTTCAGGCCTATCACGATCTGCTCACCGGCTTGCCGAATCGCGCGCTGTTCAAGGACCGGCTCGGCCAGGCGATGGTCTATGCCAAACGCCACGGCCAGACCATGGCGACGCTGTTCCTCGATATGGATCACTTCAAAGTGGTCAACGACACCCTTGGCCATCTGGTCGGGGACGGCCTGCTGCAAGCGTTGGCGCAGCGTCTGCGTGAGTGTCTGCGCGAAGGCGATACGCTGTCACGGATCGGCGGCGACGAGTTTATGCTGTTGCTGCCGCACATCCGCACGCGCGACAACGCCGCTTATATTGCTCAGAAGATCCTTCACTCGCTGAAACAGCCTTTCAACATTGACGGGCATGAACTCTATGCCGGCCTGAGTATCGGCATTGCGATATTCCCGGACGACGGCGACAGCATCGAAACCTTGATCAAGCATGCCGACATTGCGATGTATCACGCCAAGGATCACGGTCGGAACGACTACAAGTTCTTCACCCAGGATCTGCACAAGTCGTTCACCGGTCGCCTGGCGATTGAAAATGAAATGCGGCATGCGCTGGAGAGGCGGGAGTTCGAGGTGTTCTATCAGCCGCAGGTGGCTGTGCAGAGTCAGCGCGTGCGAGGCATGGAAGCGTTGATTCGTTGGAACCACCCGCAGCGCGGCCTGGTTGCGCCAACTGACTTCATTCCCATCGCGGAAGAATCCGGCCTCATCACGCCGATCAGCGAGTGGGTGATGAGCGCTGCTTGCCGCCAGGCCCGCCTCTGGCGGGATGCCGACATGCCGCCGATCACAATGGCGATCAACCTCTCGGCGCGGCAGATCGAGCATCCTCAATTTGTCGAGAAATTCCTCCAGTGCCTGCACAAGCACATGCCAGATGGCAACGGTATCGAAATCGAAATCACCGAAAGCACGTTGATGCGCGATATGGATGGCGCGGTCGGCAAGTTGCGCAAGTTGGCAGACATGGGCATCGAAATTTCCATCGATGATTTCGGTACCGGTTATTCGTCATTGTCGTATCTGAAAAAATTGCCGATCAACACGATCAAGATCGACCGCAGCTTCATCCACGATCTCACCGGCCACATGAATAACGGCAGCACCATCGTCGCCGGCATTGCCGCAATGGCGAAGGGTCTCAAATTGAAGGTGGTGGCAGAGGGCGTTGAGACGCAGGAACAACTCGACTATCTGCAAACCCTGGGCTGCGATACCTACCAGGGGTTTTTCTTCAGCCGCGCGGTCAATGCCGAAGCGGCCACCGAGATTCTTGGCCGCAAAGTGATCTGACTCTGCTCGCCTCGGTTTGTTAGTCAGTATGGCTGCGCTTTCCGGGACAATAGTGCCCTGATTCATTGATTGCGTTCCCCATGTCCCACCACCGCCTCAGCGCCGATACGATGACCCCGCACACCAGCGTCAGCCAATGGCGCGCCGCCTGGTCGTTATTTCCCTACGTCTGGCAATACAAGGCCCGCGTCAGCGTCGCTTTCGGGTTGTTGCTCTGCGCCAAGGTTGCCAACGTCTCGGTGCCGCTGGTGCTGAAGGAAATCATCGACGACCTGGGCCACGTCGACGCGGTCAATCTGGTCGCGCCGATGCTGCTGATCGTGCTCTACGGCCTGCTGCGCTTCGGCAATACCGGCCTGACCGAACTGCGCGATGCGTTGTTCGCCCGCGTCCTGCAACGCGCCATGCGCGGTGTCATCCACGATGTCTTCCGCCATCTGCACGCGCAATCGCTGCGCTTCCACCTGGCCCGGCGCACCGGCGGCCTGGCGGTGGATATCGAACGCGGCGCGCGATCGATCCGCTTCCTGATCAACTTCACGCTGTTCAACATCGGCCCGACCCTGCTGGAAATCCTGATGGTGGCCGGTGTGCTGTTCGTCAAATACGACCCCTGGTTCGGCGCTATCACCTTGCTGACGCTGGTCGTTTACATCGCCTTCACCGTCGCCATCACCAACTGGCGTTTGCAGCACCGGCGCGCGATGAATGAAGCCGATGCCGCCGCCAATTCGCGCGCGGTGGACAGCCTGCTCAATTACGAAACGGTGAAGTATTTCAACAACGAAGGCTACGAAGCCGACCGCCTGAAAGCCGATCTGAAACGCGCCGAAGACGCCTCGGTGCAAAGCGAAATCTCGCTCGCCTGGCTCAACGCCGGCCAGTCCTTCATCATCGCCATCGGCGTCACCGCGATGATGGCGCTGGCGGCGCAGGGCGTCGCCGACAAGTCCATGACACTGGGCGATCTGGTGCTGGTCAACGCCTACCTGATCCAGTTGTTCATCCCGCTCAACTTCCTCGGCACGGTGTATCGCGAAATCCGCAACGCGCTGGCCGACATGGAAAAACTGTTCGACCTGCTGCACAAGCCGCCGGAAATCGTCGATGCCGCCGATGCACGCCCGCTGGAGACGCATCGCGGCGATGTGCGTTTCGAACAGGTCAGCTTCGCCTACGACCCGCGCCGGCCGATCCTGCATGAAGTCAGCTTCGACATCCCGGCCGGGCGCAAGCTCGCCGTGGTCGGCGCCAGCGGCGCCGGCAAATCGACGCTGTCGCGTCTGCTGTTCCGCTTCTTCGATGTCAGCGGCGGCACGATCCGGGTCGATGGCCAGGACATCCGCGAAATCACCCAGGCCAGCCTGCGCAAGCGCATCGGCATCGTGCCGCAGGACACCGTGCTATTCAACGACACGCTGTATCACAACATC
>CAMDHJ010000086.1 GCA_945897865.1 Tepidiphilus sp. J10 | reverse complement strand
ATCAGTGGGAATATCTTCGTCAATAAAAGCCAATAATTACCATGACGTGCCACCACAAGCGCTTTTGAAAACGTCAGCAGGTACCCGCGTAAACACTGGAGAGTCCGTCAGAAATTCGCGAAAAACCGGGTTTAACTGTCGAACCCCGGTGACCACCGTTTTCTGCAACCTCACCTCCCACCATGCCGGGAGAAATCGGGGTCAGACCACCGAATCCGGCTCGTCCATCTTTCACAACCCCAGGTGTAATCGCAGCGCCGCCTCTACAACCTGCATCCGGTCCAACTCCAAATGCCCCACAGCTACGCCCTGGATGCGTTCCTTCGCGATGGTGCGTATTTGTTGCGCCTGGACCTTGGAATCCTTGGGCAGGCCCGACTCACCAGCGGCTAACGCCACCTCAAAGGGATAGACCTTGCTGACGTTGGAGGTGAGAGGTAGGACGGTGACAGTACTGGCGGAGCGGTTGTTGGCGTTGTTGCTGACGATGAGCACGGGGCGGCGTTTGTTGATCTCGGAGCCGACAGTGGGGCTCAGGTCGGCGAAAAAGAGGTCACCACGTTTCATCAGCCAGCCCCTCGCTATTGGTGATGTTCCAGGCGGCATCAACCTCACCGCTGGCTTCGCGGTAGGCGTTGTCCAGGCTTTGCTCGCGCAGCAGGCGGATCGCGTGCTCCACGACTTGGGAACGGCTGCGAATGGCGTGTTCCGCGCGGTAGGCTTCAATGAAAGCGACAGCCTCGGGAGGTAGGGATATGGAAAGCTTCTCGGCAAGCATGATGTTTCCTCTTTTAGTTACTACCATTCATCCTACCAATGATAGGAATGGTCGGCAACCTGGCTTGGCCACTCCGTAGCGAGTGGAACTGCGCAGGGCACCGGGGCAATAGGGCGGGGCAATAATCCTGGAAACCTCAGTTGAACGCAGATACATGTCTGGAAAGCCGTGTGGATACAGGCGGGTGGACGATTTCTCAATTCACCCAACAGGTGCGGCGGCAAAGTCGTAGGAGGCTCCGCTTGCGGGCCGATCTCTGAACGCTCGCGCCGCAAGCGGACGCTCCTACAACGCGGCCAACTGCCGGAATTAGGATAATTGAATATGGCGGAAGGCACCGGCAAAAGGCCGCCGGCTTTTACGCCCTACGCCGTGCAGAAATTTAAGAGGGCGATCCTCAGTTTTTTAGGGCAACGGCGTTGAGCTTCAGCCGGCGGGTGTGCAGGGTATTTCCGGCTGGGAATCAATATGCAACGTGCGCGTGGGATACGCGATTTCGGCGCCATGCGCGGTGATGATGTCGGCGATCTTCAGCAATACATCTTGTTTGACCACATGGTACGGCTCCCAAAGTGTGGTTTTGGTGAAGGTGTAGATGAAGAAATCGAGAGAGGAATCGCTGAAGGTTGTGAAGTTGACGATCAACGTCGTTTCGGTATCGATCTCGGGATGGTTCTTAAGCATGGTTCTTACATCTTCTACGACGGCGGCGATCTTGCCGATGTCCTGATAGCGCAAGCCTATGGTTTCTTTGATCCGCCGATGCGTCATCCGCGACGGGTTTTCCACCACGATATTGGTGAACAGCGCATTCGGCACGTAGATGGCGTTTCGGTTGAAGGCGCGGATGCGGGTGTTGCGCCAGCCGATCTGCTCGACTGTGCCTTCAATATTCTTGTCCGGTGAACGAATCCATTCGCCGACCGAGAAGGGCCGATCCAGGTAAATGGTCAGGCCGCCGAGCAGGTTGGCGAACAGGTCTTTGGCGGCGAAACCGACCGCAATGCCGCCGATGCCGCCGAACGCGAGCACGCCGGCCAGGCTGACGCCGAGGGTTTGCAGGATGGAAAGCAGCGCAACCACGATGACGCAGATGCGGCCCAGTTTGCTGAGTGCGTCGACCGTGGTGCGGTCGACGGTTTCTTCGCTGAGCAGATGTAGCGCGATGATGTTTTTTGCTGCGTTGCTGATCAGGCGAATCAACAACCAGGTCAGTGCAATGATCAACAACACGTTGCGGCCCGGCGCGACCCAGTCGAAAAATGGCATGCCGATATGTTGGTGGACGATGCGCAGCGCGACGGATGCGCCGAGTGTCCACAGCAGCAGGGTGACTGGTAAACGCGCAGCCTTGATCAGCGCATCGTCCCAGACCGAGCGGGTGCGGCTGGCGATGATTTCGACGTGGCGCAGCAGGTAATAGGCGCCGATATTGATCGCGATGATCACCAGAACGACGGTGATGACTTGCCAGAGCCAGGGCTCGGATAGTTGGCCTATGAGGTTGCTTGGGTGATTGATTTGAGGCACTGCGGACATGAAGGCATAGCGTGGTTGGCGGAGGAGTGATGCAAGCTTAGCTGCAAGTGATGACTGCGTATTGATCCTATATCCGGTCAGGTTTATCTGGGGTTGCCCATTGCCCCAACAAGCCAAGACGCAGGATGGGCCAAGCGCAGCAGGCCCATCACTCGGCGGGTTGATGGGCCCGCTGCGCTTGGCCCATCCTTGGTTGCCGGTACCTGGCCTAAAATCCAGCCTGACCAGGGTCGCAGCCCGCCGCCTTGAATTGTTGAAGATTGCGCCACCACCATGAGCCTTCTAGACGAACACTCCATTTTCACCACGATGAAGCAGGACGGCCCGTTTGCCGTTTCCGATGGCGTGGCCCTGCGCCGGCACTTTTCCGGGGAATCGCGCAACTGGGCGCGGCAGTTCAATGGTGACCGACTGCTGGTCACCAAGTACCGTGTGGTGCGTGCCCAAATCTTCGATTTCCTGCAGATCGAACACTTCGATGAAATGGCCCAACTGCTGGTGGATTCGGCCCTGCGGGCGCGCCGCAGTGAGCGGGCCTACCGGCTGCTGGGCAGCCTGTTCGGGATTGCCGGCAGCACTTCGGAAATCCGCAGCAAGATCAAGGAATACGCACAGACCGCCGACGCGGTCATCGACCTGATGCGGGAGAAACTGCTGGCCCCGTACGCCGCCTATGTGGAAACCAACAACGAAATCGAGACCACCCACGATCCCGTGGACTTGTTGTTGCGGGTGTTCGACAACCGTTTCCACAAGAAGGCCCGCTTTGAGGCCAAGCGCAAGCTGATGCTGATGAATCTGGCGGGCGCCATTGACCAGCGGGAGCGGGAAACGGATATCGAAAACAAGTTCTATACCTTCCTGGAATTCCTCAACCGCAACGTCTGGAGCCCCCGTCTCAAGATTGGCGAGCTGGAAACTTCATTCCTGTTGAGCCGCCACGACCCGGCGGACTTCTGCTGCCTGGATGTCGAGGTGATTACCCCTCAGGCTCGGGCGGATCTCGGTCCCCTGGAACCGGACCAGAAAATCACCCTGGTCAAACGGCGCCAGTTCCAGGATGGGGACCGCGACATTCCGGTTTATGTCAGCGTGCGCAAGAAGGATTCCGCTGCCAAGGTGCTCAAGCTGCTGCGCACGAACGAAAAGAACCCGGCGGCGGCGGTGGACGATGAACTCGGCCTGATGGCCGTGCTGGACACCCTCAGTGATGTGAAGCGCTTCGTGCGGCACATGACCCGCTCCGCCATCAAGGGCGGTTCGCTGATGACGCTGGAAGACATTTCCGACACCCTCTCCGGCGGCAACATGCGCGACGCCAGGAATGTCGGCAGCAGCGGCAAGACGCCGATGCTCAAGTTCTTCGCCCGCATGGGCGGTATGCGGGTGGAACTGATCCTGCATACCAATGCCTCCTACCTGAACTACCGCTACCAGCGGGACATTGCCCACAATGAATACGAAGTGAAGCGCATCTTCGATTCCGGTGTGGCCGAATTCCTTTTCCCGAGCGACATCTACACCCTGGACATGAAACAGATCCGCCAGGCTCTGCTGGAGCAGTTCCGCTGGAATATTGAAAACGCAGGTCGGCTGCATGGCTACATAGGGTGAGGCACTGATGGATTCGTCGCCTTGGCGCAAGCTGGAATGACGGCGCGAAGGTAGGGTGCGCCGTGCGCACCATCGCGTTCGCCTGGGGATGCAACGTGGGGATGCAACGAAATAAGGTCGAAGAAAGCCCTCAAGCGGCAAGAAAAACATGCCGCTAATACCTTGGTTCATGCAGCCGGTAGTCTGATTCCTTGCTCATTGGCTATGGCATTAGCAATGGCACAGAAATATTAAATAACGATATAACCACTCGTAGGATGGGCCAAGCGTAGCGGGCCCATCAATGCAGCAAGTGTGATGGGCCCGCTACGCTTGGCCCATCCTACGTGCCATTCGATTATCCGGAATGCACGGCTCGGCCAGAAACAGGAAATCTGACATTGGACAATGACATAACAATGGAATGACAACGTAGTAACACGCTAGCAGCGCCGACATGTTCAATCCCGCTCCGCCTCTTTCCTTAAGGCGTGTCATCCAGACACGTTGGAGTCTGTTGGTCGTCGCGGCGGCGCTGCTGCTTGGGGCTTCCTTCATTCTGTTCGGCTTGAAACCGCTCTCTGAGCGCATGGCCGTGGACCAGTTCAATATGGCCGCCATGCGGGTTGAAACCCGCCTCAATGCCACATTCGCACCCGCCGAGATATTGCTGCTGATGTCGCGCGGCTGGTTGGATGGCGAGGTGCCGGATCAGCGCAGTCCCGACGATTTCAACCGGATTTTCATGCCGGTGCTGAAAACCCTGCCTCAGGTCACTTCGGTGGTGGCGGGCACCTCCACGGGTCAAGCCTGGCTGTTGCTGGAACAGCCCGATGGCCGCTGGCGCAATCGAATGACGAATCTGCCCGAGTGGGGTGCACGCCATCAATTCTTTGAGCATGATCCTGCCGGCAGCGTTACCCGTCGTTGGCAAGTAGTGGAATATGACGCCCGCCAGCGACCCTGGTACCAGGCCGCCCTGGCAGGTGAGGCAAACCGGGTGCAATGGACCGATCCCTATACATTTTTCACCACTGGCGACCCAGGTATTTCGGCGTCAACCCGAATCCGTTTGAAGGATGGTCGCGATTTCGTTGTCGGCTTCGATCTGATGCTGCGCGATCTGTCGCAGACCACGCTGAACGCCCGTGTCGGCAAGCGTGGCGTGGCGATGGTGGTGACCGATGACTGGCGCGTTCTGGCTTTGCCGGCCTTGTCACCCGGCCAGCAGGAAAACCTCTGGCTGAAGAAAGTGCTGCAGCCGGTTTCCGAACTCGGGCTGGTCGGCGTGGACGACCTCAGAGCCGCTTGGTTGGCGGCAGACAAGACCGAGTCGGTGTTTCATTTTCACTCCGGTGTGACGCCGAGCATGGCGAATATTCGGCCATATGTTCTGGGTGGGCAGCAGTTCTGGGTCGTGGTCATGGCACCCTCGGCGGACTTTGTGCCGCTCTGGCAACCGGTAGCATGGTCGTTGGCCGGCGGTTTGGCCCTGATTCTGTTGCTGGCGATCCTGATCGCGCGTGCCCAGGCGCGCGCGATCGCCCAGCCGCTGGAAGCGCTCGCTCTGGCCAGCAAGCGTATCGGCCAACTGGATTTCGAAGCGCCGCCGGTAGTGGCCAGCGAAATCGCTGAAATCAGCCAGCTCACTGAAGCGCATTCGGCCATGCGTGGCATGTTAATGAGCAACCAGAACCGGTTGTCGATTCAGGCGGAAGATTTGCGGCGGCAGATCGAAGCGCTGCAGGCGGCAGAAGCGCGGATCAAGGAGAGCGAGACCTACAACAAGGTGCTCTTCTTTGATTCGATGATTCCGCTGGTCGTGCTTGATCCGGAAACCGGTCGCTTCGTTGATTGCAATCAGGCTGCGGTCAGGATTTATCAGTTGCCAGACCGCGACGCGCTGCTGGGACTAACGCCGCTGGATGTCGCGACACCTGTCCAGCATGATGGACGCCCGACGGTCGAAGTCATCCAGCAACATATCCAGATAGCGCTGCAACAGGCGTCCGAGGTGTTCGAGTTGCGCCACTTGCGCCCGGATGGCTCGGAATGGGATGCGGAAGTTCATCTCATGGCGTTCCGGTTTCGCGATCGTACCTTGCTCCAGATCAGCTTGCAGGACATCACCGAACGCAAAGGTGCAAGGGCAAAGCTGAAGCGCCTGGCGTTTTACGACACCCTGACCGGGTTGCCAAACCGGGCCTTGCTGCTGGATCGTCTGGAACAGGCGCTGGCCAACGCGCAGCGTCACGCGCAACCGCTGGGCCTGCTGTTCATCGACCTCGACCACTTCAAGGAAATCAACGATACCCAGGGGCACTCGATGGGCGACCGCGTCTTGCAGGAAGTGGCGCGGCGTTTTCAGGGCGTCCTGCGCCAGGATGAATCCATGGCACGCATGGGCGGTGACGAATTTGTCGTGCTCGCCGCCGGTGCCGATCAGGTTGCTGCCGCACTGATAGCTGAACGCCTGTTGGCGACGCTGAACGAGCCACTGGAGACGATGGGAAACCAGTTTTCCCTCGCCGCCAGCGTCGGCATCGTGCTCTACCCGCTTGACGGCAAGACAGCGAATGACTTGCTGCAACATGCCGATGTGGCGATGTACCGCGCCAAGGCCACCGGTGGCGGCTATCGCTTCTACCGGTCGGAGATGAGCATTGGCCTGGCAGAACGCATGGTTCTGCTCCGCGACCTGAAGGTTGCGCTGCAAAAGCACTGCGGCGAACTGTCATTGCACTATCAACCCCAGGTCAGCCTGGAAGATGGCAGGTTGATTGGCGCCGAGGCGCTGATGCGCTGGCATTCGCCGGAACATGGCCTGCTCAGCCCGGCGGTATTCATTCCCATCGCCGAAGAACGCGGGCTGATGGTTGAGCTCGGTGCCTGGGTGCTGGAAGAGGCCTGCCAGCAGTTGAACACCTGGCAGGCCGAGGGGCTGACGCTGCCCGGACGTCTGGCGGTCAACATCGCCACCCAGCAGATTGAAAGCGTCGACTTTCCCGAGCAGGCGCTGACCATCGTGCGCCGGGCCGGTTTGTCACCCGCGATGTTCGACCTGGAATTGACCGAAAGCGGGCTGATGCGCAATGTCGAACTCGCCATCAACATTGCCGGTCGCCTGAAGGCGGCCGGCTTCTCGCTCTCGATCGACGATTTCGGTACCGGCTATTCTTCGCTCGCCTATCTCAAGCGCTTGCCGGTGGGCAAGGTCAAGATCGACATCTCCTTTGTGCGCGACATGCTGGATGACCACAACGACTACGCCATCGTCAACACCATCATCGGCATGGGCCGTACGCTGGATATGACCACGCTGGCCGAAGGCGTGGAGACCCCGGCTCAGGCGGAGATACTGCTGGCCATGGGTTGTCTGGCGGCGCAGGGTTATCACTTCGGCGCGCCCGAGAGCGCTGCCGCCTTCGCCCGGCGTTGGCTGATGCGGCCGACACCCGGCGGACAGAATTGATTCAAGCCGGGAGGAATCGTGCCGATATCCCTATGCCAAAAGTAATACGACTGCTGCTGCATGGGCAGCTTGTCGAAACCGAATAGGATCAACGAAATGTCTCAATCTGTTCGTTTAGCCGGGTTTCTGATCTTGTTGCTTACTGCGACGCTTGCCAGCGCGCAGCAACCTGCCCTGCGCCTGGGCATCATGCCGTTCAACAGCACGCTGGCATTGATCAAGACACATCAGCCCTTGCGCCTGCATCTGGAGGCGGTGCTGAAGCGGCCGGTGGAAATCTATACCTCGGCGGATTACGCCGCCTTTCATCGCGATTCGCTGGCCGGCACCTTCGATCTACTGATTACCGGGCCGCATTTCGGCGTCATGTGCATCGATCAAGGTTATGCGCCGCTGTTTCATTACAAGGCCAGCCTGAAACCGATTTTCGTGGTCGGCAAGGATGCGGGTATCGATAGTGTGGGTAAGTTGAAGGGCAAGCGCATCGGTTTGTCGAATCGGCTGTCGGTGTCGTCGATCGTCGGCCTGCGCTGGTTGGGGGAACACGGTTTGCAGGCCGGGCGCGACTTCGATGTGCTGGAAAAAACAACGCATGGCGCCGCTATCGCGGCCGTCGCGGTGGGCGATCTGGATGCCGCGTTGACCACCTACACGCCGCTGAAACAGGTGCCGGCAGATGTACGCGCCAAGGTCAGCGAGTTGCCGACCTCGGTGCAGGTGCCGCATTTGATGACGCTGGCAAACAACCGTCTGGGCTCGGCATTGGTTGATCAGGTTCGTGCCGCCTTGCTGGCTTTCCCGACAACGCCTGCAGGCCAGGCGTTTTTCCGCGACACCGGTTATCTGGGCTATGACCCGATTGGGGCAAATGACCTGAAACCCCTGCAACCGTATGTGCCGATCGTGAAACAGATGATGGGGCTTTAGGCTTTAAATCGACTGGGCTTGATGATGTTCAAAGGCATCAACTTGCGCGGCAAACTATTGCTGGCCAGCATTCTGGTCGAGATCGTCATGCTCGGGCTATTGCTCGGCAACAGTGTGCGCTTGATCGATCAGCACCTGGAACAGCAGTTGAATGCGCGTATCCAGGCGATTGAACTCGCTTATAAAACAGCGGTGGCCTTGCCGCTCGCCTCGCGCGATTACGCCACGCTGCGCGACATTCTTGACGGCTGGCGGCGTGCGGAGGACGTGCGCTACCTGGTGGTGACCGACAAGCAGGGGCGCATGCTGGCGGCCTCTGGCTGGAACAGCAGTCAGGCGTTACCGCCGCCCGGCCCGGATGCGCAAGGTGGTGACGTGCGCAACGTGCGATTCAGCGTTGATTATCTCGGCCAGGTCTATGGCGATGTTCAGTATGGTTTGTCCAGCAGCTTCATCCGGGAGGCGAAGCGCGAACTACTGACGCAGGGCGGCCTGATTGCACTGGCCGAGATTCTGAGCACGCTGCTATTGCTGTCGTTGATCGGTTTGTGGCTGACCCGGCATCTGTCGGCGTTGATGAATGCCAGCGAACGGGTGGCGCAAGGCGACTACACAACCCGGGTCGAAATCGGTTCCGATGACGAAGTCGGACAACTCGCGCAACGCTTCAACCTCATGGCCGGCGCGGTGCAGAGCCGGATTGATGCACTATCAGAGAACGAGCAGCGTTCGCGCGCGATTGCCGATTACACCTACGGCTGGGAAAACTGGTTTGCGCCGGATGGCAGTCTGTTGTGGATCAACCCAGCGGTGGAACGGGTGACCGGATTTTCGCCGTCGGAATGCCAGGCAATGAGCGATTTTCCGATGCAACTGGTGTTCGGCGATGATCAGGCTCTGGTGTTCAATTGCCATCAGCTGGGCTTGAGCGGGCAGACCGGTCGCGACCAGGAGTTCCGCATCCGTCGCAAGGACAGCCGCACCATCTGGGTGGCGATGTCCTGGCAACCGATTTTTGATGAAGCCGGTGTATCGCTGGGCTACCGCTCCAGTGTTCGCGACATTTCCCTGGAGCACCATGCGCGCGAGGAACTGGTCTACCAGGCCAGCCACGATGCGCTCACCGGCTTGCACAATCGGCGCGCATTCGAGAAGGAACTGGATGCGGCTCTGCGGGCATTGCGTGGCGGCGGCCAGGTGCGCACGCTGCTTTACATCGACCTGGATCAGTTCAAGCTGGTCAACGACAGTTGCGGCCATTCCGCCGGCGACCAGTTGCTACGTGAGATTAGTTCGGTGATGCGCAATAGCGTGCTGGAGGGATTCCTGGCACGCCTTGGCGGCGATGAGTTCGGGTTGCTGTTGCAGGCCGACTTGTCCGACGCGCAACGGCGCGCGGAAAAACTGATCGACAGCATTCGCGGCCATGTCTTTGTCTATCAGGGGCAGTATTTCCACATTGGTGCGTCGATTGGCATGGTGGCCGTGAACGATGCCGCCGAGGGTATCGACGAATTGCTCATCGCTGCCGATCAAGCCTGTTATGCCGCCAAGGACAAGGGGCGCAACCGCATCGAGGTGTATGCGGCGGAAGACGAGTATTACCAGTCGCAGCGGGCGCAGATTCTGTCGGTGGCGCAGATAGCCGGCGCGCTCAAGGAAAACCGTCTGGTGCTGTATTTCCAGCGCATCGTACCGTTGCAGCCGGACCTGGAAGAGCATGTCGAAATCCTGTTGCGCATGATTGGCGACCACGGCCGTCTGATCTCGCCCAGCGTGTTCATCCCGGCGGCTGAGCGTTTCAACCTGATGCCGCAAGTCGATCGCTGGGTGGTGGACCGGGTTTGCCATCTTCTCGGCGAAGGCCGCTGCAAGTTGTGCAAGGACACGGTGTTCGCCATCAATCTTTCCGGCGCCACCGTCTCGGCTGACGATCTGGGCGACTATGTGGCGAGCTGCTTCAGTCGTTATGCGGTGAATCCGGCGCAGATCTGTTTCGAGATCACCGAGACCGCCACCATCGGCAATCTGGATCGCGCCTTGTCTTTCTTCCAGCGCGTGCGCCGGATGGGGGCGACGGTGGCGCTGGACGATTTCGGCGCCGGCTTGTCGTCGTTTGCCTATCTGCGGCGGCTGGAAGTCGATTTCCTGAAGATCGACGCGCTATTCGTGAAAAACCTGCATACCGATGCGCGCGATTACGCCGTGGTGCGTTCGATCATGGAAGTGGCGCGCGTGCATGGCATCAAGACCATCGCCGAATACGTGCACAAGCCGGTGATCGCCGAGATTCTGAAAGAAATGGGCGTTGATTACGCACAGGGTTTCGCGCTGCACGAACCGGAGCCATTCGAGCCTCAGCCCGCTGGCAACACGATAACCGCTTGATCAGAACGGCCTTTCCGGCGTGCCGCAAGGTTTCCGCACGCGGCGTCTTGTGCTCAAATCGCGCCCTTCCGCCGCACTAATGCAGAGCGCGCCAAGCGTACCCTCCCACCACAGCATGAAAATTACCGTCAGTGAACTGATCGTCCGCTACCTGGAACGCCTCGGCGTCGAAGTCATCTTCGGTATGCCGGGTGCGCATGTGCTGCCGATCTACGACCAGTTGCGCGATTCGAAAGTGAAGACGGTGCTGGTCAAACACGAGCAGGGCGCGGCGTTCATGGCTGGCGGTTATGCGCGCGTTTCGCATCAGCAGGGCGAGGACAAGATCGCGGCCTGCATCGCCACCGCCGGGCCGGGCGCGACCAATCTGGTCACCGGCATCGCCAATGCCTATGCCGAACGCTTGCCGGTGCTGATCATCACGGGTGAAACCTCGACCTATATCTTCGGCAAGGGCGGTTTGCAGGAAAGTTCTGGCGAGGGCGGCGCGATCGACCAGGGTGTCCTGTTTTCCAGCATCACGCGTTATCACAAGCTGATCGAGCGCACTGATTACCTTGGCCAGGTGCTGAATCAAGCGACGCGGGCGTTGTTTTCGCGTGAGCCGGGGCCGGTGCTATTGAGCATTCCATATAACGTGCAGAAGGAAATGGTCGATGCCGATGTGCTCGATCATCTGCATCTGCAAGTTTCGACGCCACGCCAGGCCGTGCCGGCCGCAGCACATGACGGTTCTTTGAGTGAGCTGGCGGAGCTGATCCAGGCCGCGAAATATCCGGTGATCATCGCCGGCTATGGCTGTATCAAGGCCGGCGCGCGTGAACTGGTAGCGGCGTTGAGCCAGACGCTGAACATTCCGGTGGCATCAAGTTTGAAGGCCAAAGGCGTGGTCAGTGAAGGCAGCACGTTGTCGCTTGGTTGCCTCGGCGTCACCTCGAATGGCCAGGCCTATCGCTACATCGTCGAACACGCCGATCTTGTGGTCTTTCTCGGCGCTGGCTTCAACGAACGCACCAGTTATCTGTGGGACAAGAAGTTGCTGGCCGGCAAAAAGGTGGCTCAGGTGGACCGCGATGCCGGCCAGTTGGGCAAGGTGTTCAAGGCCGATGTGGCGATACACGGCGATATTCGCGAAGTGCTGACGGCGCTGCTGACTACGCTGGAAGGCAGTGAACGGGGCAGCCTGGACAAGCTGGATGACCATCGTGAAAGCGAAAGTCAGCCACTGGCCGAGGCCGCCGCCGCGCAGCGCGCCAAGTTCCGTTTGATGGAAGCGTTTTACAGCGGCCTTGCCCGCCGCTTTCCGCATGACGCGTTGATCTTTGACGACAACATCGTGTTCGCGCAGAGCTTCTTCGATGTTTCCGATGCCAATCACTATTTTCCGAATTCCGGCATTTCTTCTTTGGGACATGCGATTCCAGCTGCCATCGGCGCGCATTTCTTTGCGCCGGGCGCGCCCACTTTCGCCATCCTCGGCGACGGCGGTTTCCAGATGTGCTGCATGGAAATCATGACTGCGGTGAACTACAACATTCCGCTTAATGTGGTGGTGATCAACAACGCAACCATGGGCCTGATCCGCAAGAACCAGTTCCAGTTGTACGGCGAGCGCTACATCGACTGCGACTTCGTGAATCCGGATTTCGCCTTGTTGGCGCAGTCGTTTGGCATTCAGCATCACCGCATCGAAACCGAAGCCGAACTGGACGCCCTGTTTGCCAACGCCGACCTGACCGGTGTGATCAATCTGATCGAAATTCTGCTCGACAAGAATGCCTTCCCTGCCTACCTGTCGGCTCGCTGATCCTTCGGAGCAGATCGCAGCGCAACTTGCGGTCATTGCGCGTTTCGAGGCGGCGTTATGGGACGGTGGTTTCAATGAAAACCTGCTGGCGTCGTATCAATCCGCCTGGCGGCGGCTGGAAGCGCTGCTTGAACCACAAGCCACAGAGAGACACCACTTCGTCATCATCATTCCAGTCGCCGACAGCCCGGTTCATCTGCGTGACTGCCTCGCCAGCCTGCTCGAACTCTGCCGTGCTTATGGCTATGGCGGCCAGGATGCTCAAGGTCGCTGGCGCAAGGTTTCCGTGCTGCTGGCCGACGACTCCAGCGATGCCCGCGCGATTGAGCGGCAGCGTGCAATTGCGGCTGAATTCGATGCCGCCGGCCTGAGCACGCAGTATTTCGGGTTGAGCGAACAACTGGCGCTGATGGATACGCTATCCGGCATCGATCTGACCGGCATCGTCGGCATCCATGAGCGCGACGACTTCGGCCACAAAGGCCAGGCGATGATGCGCAATATCGCGTACCTGAAATGCGCCGAGATGGACGCGAAAGACTTGAGTGAAGAACACTTATTGTTCTACACCCTCGACGCGGATCAGGAATTCAAGGTCAAGGTGGCGACGCCCGCAGGCGGGCGCGAGGTCTGCGCGGTCAACTTTCTGTATCACCTGGATGCCATTTTCAACCACGCCGAAGTCGATGTGCTTACCGGCAAAGTCGTCGGCGATCCGCCGGTTTCGCCCGCCGTGATGGCCGGTAATTTCCTGGAAGATGTGATCGGTTTTCTGGATGAAATGGCGGCGGTTGAACCGGAGCAACCGTATCGTCAACCTGGCAAAACCGGCGGTGGCGATGCGGCGTATCACGACATGGCCGATTTGTTCGGCTTCAAGCGCGCGGACAGCGCCTACCGTTATCGGTGTGCGTTGCCGGGAACACCCGGCAACGCCGATTGCTTTGCCGACTTCTCGACCCGCCTGAACCGTTTTTTCCATGGTGAACATCCCACCCGCGTCACCTGGTTTGAATATGCCGAGGCGACAACCAGCGTGCAACCGGCGCGCACTGTCTATACCGGCAACTATGTGTTCAGACCTGCGGCGCTGAGCTGGTTCATTCCCTACGCGCCGCTTCGTCTGCGCATGTCCGGCCCGACCATGGGGCGTTTGCTGCAAGCCGAACTCGGCGCGCGCTTTGTTTCCGCCAATCTGCCGATGCTGCACAAGCGCACGCTGGCGGCTACCGGCCAATCCGAATTCCGTCCCGGTGTGCTGGATGCCGTCGAAAGTCCGGTGATCGATCTGTGCGGCGAGTTCGAGCGTCAATTTCACGGCGATGTGATGCTGTTTTCCATGCAGCGGCTGACCGCGCTCGGCTACCCGGCCGCGACACTGGAAGCCGCGAAACTGGAAACCGCGAAACTGGAAACCGCCACGGTGGATGCGACCCTGAGTGCGATGCAGCTGGAAATGCGCGCGACTTATCGCGCCAAACAAAGCGCGATCCTGGATCGGTTGACACATCTGAACAGCCGGTTGCATGACCCGGCGGGCTGGTGGAATCAAGACGCTGATCTGGCTCCCGCATGTGTCAGGTTTGCCGCATTCGCCGCCAATATCGAACACAACTTCGGCACAGCTTCACCTTGCTACGCCCGCATCGACGATCTGGCGCGGCGCGAGGATTGGCGCGCAAGGCAATCAGCCGCGATCCTTGATCTGCATGCCAATCGGCTTCGTTGGGAGCAGGCGCTGGCGGTGTTGCGGACGCCGTCGGCATGACCATTCCAAGCTTCCGGCTGCGATGAACTGGCGCCACCGGGCAGCGTTGCTGTGGCGTTATTTTCAACACGCGGTCAAACACCGGCTTGCCGTTTGGAAAGCGGCATTTGTGCAGCGGGCAGCAGCGCTGATGCGTGTTTTGCGTCAGCCGGATTTCTGGTACAGCCTGATCTGGGTGGTGTTGGCGAGCGGTATGTTGTTGGGGCTGGCTTGGTTCGCGGTCAGTCAGCACGACACTTTCCTGCGCTTGCAGCCAAGGCTGTGTACCAAAACGTTGAACAACACACGCCTGCTGGTGATCGTCATGGTTGCCCCGCTCAGCCTGGTGTTTACCCTGGTCGCCAGCAGCGAGTTTCTTGCGTTGCGCAAACGGCGGGCCGCGAGGAAACGCATCGAAGCAAGACACCATGATAAAAAGGCGTTACCCATCACTTGGGCGGAAATCGGCTATTTCTGGCTCTATACGAGCTTGATGCTGCTGTCCTGGGGGGCATTGATTTGGGCAATGCGGTGCTGAACGTACTGGGCGAGGGATCGCGCTACACCGCAACAGCGACGCAGGCTTTGATCACCGCAATCACGGGGATTGCGGCTGTCCTGGTTGTTTCGCTTACCCCGTCACGTCGGCGCTGTGCGCGGCTGCATCCATCGCCCTGAGTCCTTCTTCGACGCCGGCTGCATGGGTCAGGCGAGCAACGTTGCCCTTGGTGAAGAAGCCCTGGAAGTCGCCGAAGCGCTGCACATATTCGATGATCAGGCTGGAATATTCCGAGGCGCTGGAGAAGATCTGCTTGAGGCCTTCTTCTTCGCTGCCGATGACGTCGAGCAGGAAGTCCTGGCCGCAGTCGCGCAGGGCTTCGACGACGTAATCGATATTCGCTTTGCCGTTGGTATGGCCGTCCGCGACGGCGACCGCGATGTGGTGCAGGCGCGGGCCGTAGTTGCGCACGAAGGCTTCGGTGGGTGATGGAAGCTGCAGCAGGTGGTTGACGAAGTACGGGTGGTTGGCGGCGGTGAATACCTTGGCCGGGCTTTCCAGTTCGTTGCTGTGGTGCACGCTCTTGGTGACGTTGGTCGAGGAGTTCTGGTCGGCGATGTCGTATGAGCCCCAGTAGTAATAACTGGTCAGGGTCAGGTATTCCAGGATCGCGGCTTC
>CAMDHJ010000085.1 GCA_945897865.1 Tepidiphilus sp. J10 | reverse complement strand
CAGGCTCAGTCCCTGCTTTCTCAAAACTTTGATTTCCACATACACCTCGTCACTGATCATCAAGGCTCCGAAAAAGCCCTGATCGTCCTCGTTCGGTGTATCAGTTTTCAATCGGCATGCTGTATCAAATTACATCCGGCAGTGACAGCCTGAAACAACTTCCCCAATAACGTGGCCGCCCGCGACAAAGCAGTAACCCCATGATTCAGCGTCAACGCCGCCTGATGTTCAGGGGTAGCCACCCAATCGCGCAGTTCCCGCGCTTGCTGCCAGAGAATCAAGTCTGCGGCCTCAATCAAACCCAGTTTGACCAACCCATTCAGGTTATGGCCAAACGAAAGTGGATGCGGCTTGCCCTGGCTGTCTTGGCAATAAACCTGCAGCCCCATCTGCGTACAGCGCGCCCGAGCGCCGCTTTCCAATGCGCGATAACACTGCTCCACCCCGTTAGACAGTAAGGGCCGAAAGAAATAGCTGTAAAGCATCGCGCCGCGTGCTACTTCAAACAGGCGAGAGATATCCGAAGGAACCCTGGAGTCGAGACGAATGGTCAGGAATGCCTGGCGCCAGACACGAGCGTCCGCAATCTGTGATCGACCTTCGGCATCCGCCATCAACCAGTTGTCATGATTGATCGCTTTCATGCCGGCGATTCTCCCCCAGCCTCGCCATCCTGAGTAGCACCTGGACAGCAGGCCTTGGTTATTGAACCTACAAAACCAGTTTGGCAACTTCGCTTGACAGCGAATTCTTGCCGTTGAGGATCAATCAGAAAGTAAGGAAACGTTGGAGCGACAAAAAGAGGAAAGACAGGATAGGTAAGCAAAACGCGCAAATGCATCAGCTTTTGTGCGCTCAACCCAGGATTTTCCTGGATTGGCCATAACTTTCCCAACGGCGACCGAGGTCAGGCGAAACAATAAGTTGGTACACACGCCTGACTCCGACCAGTCGATGCTTGCAAGCCTCAAGCGGAAAGACCTGGCCAAATAGCTTGATACCGACTAGTCGGAAAGCGGGTTTTTATTGGCGCCAGCTTTGCGGCCTGCGGCAACAGGTGGGACGTAGCCGGAGATACGGCACTGAAAGCCATCGACACGCTTGTCACCAATGAAATGGGTAACACTGCACTGGGAGATTTCACCCCGTGACGACAAGTCAGCAAGCATCTTCCGAACTTGAGGCAGCGCAATCCCGGTTGCTGAAGCGATCTCCAAATCGAGAAGCTGCCCATGTTTTTTCAGGTGACTTAAAACTTGGTCCGTCTGCATGGAGATTCCTTTGACGTGTGAATGAAGATGTAACCCCAAATGGGGCCAAAACTGAAAATGACAACAGAAAAGCAAAAAGCCACTCTGGGTGAGTGGCTTGAATGCTTATTCATTCTGGCTCCCCGACCTGGACTCGAACCAGGGACACACGGATTGAACGCTTCACTTTTCCGTGCTTTTTACCAAGACAAAAAAACACCACAACTCCGAATATTGCCCCCCCGGCCAACCCAGAACGGGAGTTCTGAGGTCTGATGACTAAGCAATTCAACCTCACAAAAGCAACGCTGGATGCTCTGCCATTACCTGCAAAAGGCGAGCGCGGAGTCTATCACGATACTGCACAGACATATCCGCGCAAACGTGGTCAAGGCGTTCTCGTGTTTCGACTAACCAAGGGTAGCTGTCCAGAGTGGACACACCGGGCATGAGTAGAAAGGACTAATTTGGCGACACTAGCTGAGACATGAGTCGTAACAGACACTGACCATTATTCGGTTCCACGCTTATTAAATATCCGAGGAACCGACATGTCCCGCTCCTTAGCGTCTGGGTCTTTCCACAATTCCGCTTCAGGGGTGCGGGAAATCATAGCAGCCGGTCGCACTCGCAGATTGGCCGCCATACAACGCAATCCGTCGACAACGGAGGCACGTAGCTCCACGTCCGCATCCGTAAGACCCCCGCTTCGCCTTGTATTCCCATTACATAAGCACGAGCAATCCGATCCAAATGGGTTCAATCATGGCAACCGCTTTATTCCTGAAGGTAACGGAACGGCCTTAGCTGTTTCTGCCGCTATCGACTTCCAGTCGATTGAAGTCACGCAACAACGCATCGAAATGATGGGGTGCCAGATTGACAACCTGACCATGTCAGAAACCCTGCACACCATCGAAGGATTCATCAAGACAGGCAAGCCGCATCAACATGTGGTCGTCAATGTGGACAAACTGGTCAAGGCCCACAAGGACGCCAATCTGCGGCAAATCATCAACGATTGTGCATTGATCAACGCGGATGGTATGCCAGTCGTATGGGCCTCGCGTTTGCTCGGCAAGCCGCTGAAGGAACGCGTTACAGGCGTCGACTTGTTCGAAGCTTTGATGCGTCGCTCCGCTGAAAAGGGGTGGCGCGTTTATCTGCTCGGCGCTCGCGAGGAAGTGGTTTCCGAGGTCAAGAGCCGTTACGAAGAAAAATATCGCGGCTTGACGATTGCAGGTTACCGCAATGGCTACTGGAAGGCCGATGAAGAAGAGAGCGTGGTCGACGAGATCCGCGCATCGCAAGCTGACGTGCTGTTTGTCGCCATCAGCTCACCCAAAAAGGAACAGTTCCTCGGGCGCTATCTGGCCGATATGCAAGTTCCCTTTGTCATGGGAGTTGGCGGCACCTTCGATGTTGCAGTCGGCAAAGTCAAACGTGCACCGGTCTGGATGCAACGAATCGGAATGGAATGGTTTTTCCGTTTCATTCAGGAACCTCGCCGCCTGTTCAAGCGCTACTTCATCGATGACATGGCCTTTCTTAAATTACTGGTGAATGAGATGGTCAAACGCTGAACTCGAACCTCTGTCAAGACGTCGATTTTCCGCTACCGGCCGCGTGGTTGCGGCATTCGCTCTGGATAAGAGGTCTGGTGCCGAATGCATAAGCCGAAAGGACGTCTTGCCCGACTGTCGCAGCCCCGACCTTCGCAGAATTACCCAGCGTAATCAGTCGCCAACCAGGTTTCAGTTTTCCTTTCCGTAGTACATCCCTCAGGAACCAAACAATGTCCCACATGCTGCCGTCCCCCCGTCCCCTGATTCTGGCCCTGGCGCTTTGTGGCCTCGCCAGTCAATCCGTCCTCGCCAACGACACCCCGCAAGCACTGCCATTTGCCCAGAACTGGTCTGATTCCAGCCTTATTTCGGTAGATGACGACTGGTCCAGCGTGCCTGGCATCTTGGGTTTCCGGGGAGACGGCATCACCGGCGCTACTGCCATTAATCCCCAGACACTTCTGGGCGAGGGGACGATAACAATCGACGTAATCGCCAACCAGACCGCGCCGAATACCCTCACCGCCGGCGGCGTCGCCGAATTTGAACTTACCAATCCGACGATTGCACTGAACGGCTCCGGCACCGCCGACGCGCCCAACCTTGTCATCCATTTGGATACCAGCGGTAAAACCGGCATCCAGGTCTCCTACAACCTGCGTGACCTCGACAGCAGCGGGGACAACGCCATTCAGCCAGTCGCGCTGCAGTACCGGGTTGGCAATACTGGAAACTTCGTCGACGTCGCGGCCGGTTACGTCGCCGACGCCAGCAGCGGCCCCAACCAGGCCACTCTGGTGACCCCGGTCAGCACGACTCTGCCCGTTGCCGCTGAGAACCAGCCTCTGGTTCAGTTGCGCATCATCACCGCCAATGCCGGCGGTAACGACGAATGGATCGGGGTGGATGACATCCTGGTCAGCGGCTCGACGGGAAGCGTGGCCAATCAGCCTATCCAGACGGTATGCGGGAATCTTTCACTGGCCATGTTCGAGTCAGGCATGGTTCAACTCAGCGCCAGCGATGCTGACAGCATCGTCGGCAGTGCCAGCATCACCGACGGTTCCCTGCCCCAATTCAGTCTCAGCAACTTTGTTGCCGCTGACATGGATGGCGCCAGCGCCAGCGTGCAACTGAATGCAAGTGGTGCCCTGGATGGCGGATTAGCAGCCGGAAATTACCCGGTTACCGTCACCTTCAGCAACGACGATGCGCAAACGGCTGCCTGCACCGTGACCGTGACGGTAAGCGACATCACCCGCATCCCCGAAATCCAGGGTACCGGCAGCAGCAGCCCGCTGGTGGGGCAAAGCGTCACCACCGAGGGGGTGGTGACCAAACGCAATAACAACGGCTTCTATCTGCAGGACGAAACCGGTGATGGCGATGACGCGACTTCCGACGGCGTCTTCGTGTTTACCAGCACCACCCCCACAGTCAGCGTGGGTGACAAGTTGCGCCTGACCGCCAAGGTGACCGAATTCAACACCGGCGCCGCCAGTAATGCGCAGACCCTGGCCAATCCGTTGACCGAACTCACCAACGTGAGCAGCCTGAGCGTGCTCGGTGACGGCTTCAACATCACCCCTACCGTCATTACATTCCCGGAAATCAGCGAAGGTGATCTGGAGCGCTATGAAGGCATGCTGGTGGAAATTGCTACCCCGTTGACCGCTTCGCAAAACTACTTCCAGGGCCGTTACGGCCAAGTCACGCTGAGCGCAGAAGGCCGCCTGATCAAACCGACCAATGTGTATCGTGCCGGCACCCAGGAAGCCCTGGATCTGGCGAATGACAACGCGCGCCGCCGCATCATCCTGGATGACAGCACCAGCATTCAGAACCCCAACCCGACGCCGTATTTCGCCACCGACGACACCCTGCGCGCTGGCGACACCTTGCCCGACGGGCTCATCGGCGTCATCGATTACGGCCTCGCCACCAACAACAACACCGGGCTTGCCGATTACCGCATTCACCCGGCCCAGACCGTTGTCTTCACGCGCAGCAATCCGCGGACTAGCGCGCCGGAAGCAGTGGGAGGCAATCTGCGGGTAGCCAGCTTCAACGTACTCAACTACTTCACCACTTTCATCAACGGCCAAACCGTTGATGGTCAAAGCGGCCAGGGCTGCTCACTCGATGGCGCTGTCGCGGCGGCCAACTGCCGGGGCGCCAACAATCTCGCCGAGTTCGAGCGGCAGCAGGCCAAAATCGTTGCCGCACTGGTGGCGCTCAACGCCGACGTGGTCGGCCTGATGGAGATCCAGAATAACGGCAACACGGCGGCGAACAACCTGGTGACCGCCCTCAACGCGGCGATGGGCGCCGGCACGTATGCCAGCGTCAATTCACCGAGCGGCGGCACGGGCACCGATGCCATCCGCGTGGCAATGATCTACAAGCCCGCCAAAATTGCCCCGGTCGGCAACGCGATCAGCGATACCAACGCTATCCATAGCCGCCCGCCCCTGGCGCAGACCTTCGCTGCCGCCAATGGTGAAAAATTCAGCGTCGTCGTCAACCACTTCAAATCCAAAGGAAGTTGCCCGGCCAGTGGCGACGATGCCGATCAGGGTGATGGTCAGGGCTGCTGGAACATCCTGCGCCTGGAGCAGGCACAGGCATTGCGCAGTTTCATCGCAGACATCCAGAACGATGTCGGCGATGACGACGTCATCGTGATGGGCGACCTCAACGCCTACGGTCGGGAAGAACCGATCGCCGACTTCCTCGACAACGGTTATGTCGACCAGATTTCGCGTTTCGACAGCCAAGGCTATTCCTATGTCTTTGACGGCGAATCGGGTTATCTCGACCATGCATTGACCACCCCCAGTATGTCTGACCAGGTTGTGGGAACCCGGCACTGGCACATCAATGCCGATGAGCCGTCGGTCATCGACTACAACCTGGAATTCAAGCTGCCAGCCTGCCTCACCTGCGGCCCTGACTACTACACCAGCACGGCCTACCGCTCTTCGGACCACGACCCCGTGCTGATCGGCCTCAATCTGGTGAAGCAGGTGGCAGGTGCAACCGCAGGTCGCGATGTCCTCAGCGGCACTCCGGGCGACGATGTGATCTTTGGTGGCCCCGGTGCCGACACCCTGACCGGCGGCAATGGCAGCGACCGTTTTGTCTACACCAGCCTGCGCGACGCCGGCGACATCATCACCGACTTCCAGTCAGGTATAGACCGCCTCGACCTGACCGCCCTGCTGCAAAGCCTGGCTATTGTCAGCGCCGCGCCGCTCACCTCCGGACACGTTGTTTGCACGGCTATCGGCAACCATGCCAGCGTCGCCATTGATCCTGATGGCAACTCTGGTCCGGCTGCCAAGCGCGCTTTGACCAAGCTCAACAACGTCAGCTGCGGGAACCTGATGAATCCAGGCAACTTCGCGTTCTGAATCTGATCGCCCCGCACCACCGCAATTTCAAAGCGGTGGTGCGCACAAGAACATGAGCCGAAGGGACTAGTTTCGCCGTCTACCCGGGTCACAAGAACGTCATTGCCAGCAACCAAACTCACCAACACGCCTTATTCCAGCATCGCGCCACCCAGCATCCATTACCGACAAGGAATCCCATGAAATTCACCGTGAAAAAACTCACCCTCGCCATCTCCCTGTCGCTGGTTACGGCGACCTCGGCTTGGTCCGAACCTCTCACAGTCCTGCACATCGGCGACCAGGAATCCTGGCTGATCTCCGCCCAGGGCAACCTGCGCGACGCCGTCTCGCAAAAAGTCTCCTTCTATGGTGGCGTAGACCGTCTGGCTACCGTCATCGCCAACCGCAAGGCTGCCGCGCCCGGCACCGTGATCACCCTCAACGCCGGTGACTCCGTGTTGCCCGGCCCGCGTCTGAACGCTTCGTTTGACAACCTGGGCACCGCCGCGGCCGACGGTGGTCAGGACTTCTACGACGCCATCGCCAACCGCCTGATCGGCGTGGACGCCACCACCTTCGGCAACCACGAATTCGACCTCGACAACACCGGCCCCGTCGCCGCCCGTTTTGCCAAAGTCTCTGGCACCACCTATCTGTCATCCAACCTCGACTTCAGCGTGACACCTGAACTGGCCGCACTTGAGGCCGACGGCAAAGTCGCCAAGTCCAAGATCATCACCACGGCTGGCGGCAAGAAAGTCGGTATCGTCGGCGCCACCACCCCGCTGCTGCCCGGCATCTCCTCACCGCCGGCCGGCATCATGAAGAACTGGAGCGCGCTGAATACCGAAGCGCAGAACCTGGCCGCGATGATCCCGTTGGTGCAGGCCGAGATCGACCGCCTGCGCAACACCGAGGGCGTCACCGTGATCATCGTGATGAGCCACCTGCAGAATGCCGCCAATGAACGCAATACCCTGGTGCCCAGCCTGCACGGCGTGGACCTGGTCATCTCCGGCGGCGGCCACGAGCTGATGTCCGATCCGGACGATTCCCTCATCGTTGATTTCGGCGCGCCGGTAATCGCTCCGACTTACAACACTCACCCTGTTTACAGCAACGACGCGGATGGCAAGCCCGTGCCCGTGGTCACCGGCCACTTCGGCAACCGTTATGTCGGCGAACTGAACTTCACCATCGACGACGCAACCGGTGCAGTCACCAGCCTCGATTCCACCAAAATGATCCGCGTCTCCGGCTTCGCATCCGACACCGACAAGGTCGATGGCAATGTTACTGTCAAGGCCCAGGTGGTTGATCCTGTGCTGGCCTACGTCGCCGCCCTGAACGCCCAGGTGATCGGCACCACCGCCACCAAGCTCAACGGCCCGACCCACGGCACCTGCACCCCGGTGGCACCCGCCACCAAGTGCGTGTTCAACGAAGGCGTGCGCAACGCCGAAACCGGCATGGGCAACCTGGTCGCCGACGCGATGCGCTTTGCCGGCCAGACCAACGTCGCCATCCAGAACGGCGGCGGCATCCGCGCCAGCATTGCCGGTGCTGGCAACGTGACCCTGGGCGATACCTTCAACATCCTGACCTTCACCAACCTGGTCAAGGTTGCCCCGATGATGAACGCCACCCAGTTGAAGGACATCCTGGAGCACTCCGTCATCAGTTCCAACGCCACTGGCGGCAACAGCGGCCGCTTTGCCCAGATTGCCGGCATGCAAGTGACCTACGACAGCAGCCTCACTGCACGCGCCAGCACCTCCGCCAACGATCCGACTCCTGTCGGCTCCGGCAATCGCATCCGCCGCGTCGTGCTGGATGACGGCACAGTGCTGATCAACGACGGCGTCGTGGTCAACCCTGGTCACACCTTCTCCTTCACCACCATCGATTTCACTGCCAACGGCGGTGATGGCTATCCATTCGCGGTCAACGGCGTGGCATTCGAGAACAGCCCGTTCACCATCACCTACCAGGAAGCCCTGGCCAACTACATCCAGGCGCCCAAGGCCGATGGCGGTTTGCAGCGCGTCAGCGCCGCTGATGGCGATGAAATCACCGCCAACATGTACGGTGAAGAAAACGCCTTCGACCTGCATGGCCGTCTGATTGACGTCAACGTCGGCGTGGCTGCTCCCGGCCAAGCCTTCAACGGCACCGCTGCCCGCAATGTCATCGTCGGTACTTCCGGTGATGATGTGATCAAAGGTGGCATTGGCGCGGACGTGCTGACCGGCGCTGCCGGCGGCGACCAGTTCGTCTACACCAGCCTGCGCGATGCAGGGGACGTCATCAACGACTTCACGCCCTATGCCGACAGCCTCCAGATCAACAGCGTTCTGGCCAGCCTCGGCATTGCCCCGGCCAGCGCAATCGCCAATAACAACGTCCGCTTGGTCGATGTGATCGGCGGCGTCAGCGTACAGATCGACGCTGACGGCAACGGTCCAGCCGCCGCGCGCCCCCTGGTCATGCTGAAAGGCCTGACCGCCAAGCAAATTGCTCCGGCCCGCGACTTCGGCCTGTAATCCTCTTTTTCTGAACCTGGAGTTTCAATCATGCGTACATACATCCGTAACACCCTGCTGGCCGCCCTTCTGGCTGCCGCCATCCCCGCCCAAGCCGCGATCCAGACCTGGAATTTCAGCGGCACGGTTGATTCCGGCTCGTTGCTGGGTCAAAACTACGTTGGTCAATTCAGCTTCGACGACCTCGGCCTGACAGGTTCCGGCGACGAATACTTAGCGGTGTCCAGCCTCGGCATGCAGTTCAACGGCACGGCGTTCACGCTTGCCGATGAACTCGCGACCACCGAAGCCGCTTTTGCTGACGGCAGCTTCCTCGGCATGAACTTTTCCGCTGCCAACTTCACGTTCATTACCGGCTCTGTCGACACCAGCGATGCCTTCCTTGCGCTGGATGATGGCGCTGCCAACGTCATCTATGCCCCCGTCCCGGAACCCGAGACCTACGCCCTGATGCTGGCCGGCCTCGGTCTGGTCGGCATGAAGTTGCGGGCTAGAAACAAACGCATAACCCTTTCAAACAGCGGAGTCTGATCATGCGTAAGACACTCCTTAGCTTGGCCTTGGTCGCCGCATCCAGCTTTGCGGTGCAGGCACAGGCTTTGACCACCGGCGACATCGCCTTTACCTCATTCAATGCCGACGACGATGGCTGGGCGATGGTCACCTTCAGCGACATCGCCGCCAACACCACCGTCTACTTCAGCGATAACGAATGGAACGGATCGGCTTTTGTAGACAGCAACGAACACGCCCTGGTCTGGAATACCGGCGCCGCTGCCATTACCGCTGGTTCAGTCGTGGTGTTCACTGAAATCGACGCATCTCCCAACGTGATCAACGCATCTGTCGGCACCCTGGCCCTGGCTGGTGTCGGCGGCAGCAACCTCGGCCTGTCCAAGGATAACGAAACTTTCTACGCTTTTCTGGGCACCAGCGGTATCGCCCCGACTACCTTCCTGACAGCGATTAGCACCAATGCCGATGCCAACCCTCAGCATGTCACCAGCGCGGGCTTGACCTTCGGCACCAACGCAATCGCGCTGGTTCCGGATGCAGATTTCGGCGAATACACCGGAGCGCGTTCCGGCCTGACAACCCTGGCCGCCTACAAGTCCATGGTGCATGACAACGCCAATTGGAACGACGTGGGCAGCGGTGAGTTCACCGGCGCCACCCTGGACAACACCGCCTTCACCGTCGCCGTTCCCGAACCCGAAACCTACGCCCTGATGTTGGCTGGTCTCGGCTTGGTCGGTTTCATGGCGCGTCGCCGTAAGGCCTGATCAGCCGCACGCGTAAAGCGAAGGCCGTTCTCGGGCGGCCTTCTTTTTCATCTGTCGGAAGAACAGCCCATGCACAAGACCCCCTTCATCGCCAGCGCCCTCTTCGTCGCCCTGACTTCCCTGGCCGTCGGCAGCGCGCAAGCGGTCAGTTCCATCAACTTGAACAGCTATCAGGTCACCGGCAACTATGCCCTCGACACCCTGAACGAAATGGGGCTGGAAGCCTCTGCCGTGGCCTATGACCGCGATCGCGGCAGCCTGTTCTTCGTCGGCGACGAGGGCATGGGCGTGGTGGAGATCTCCCGCACCGGCCAAACCCTGGGCAGCATGGCCTTCGACTGGACCGATACCGGAAGCTCCAACAACGATAGCGAGGGATTGACCTCCCTGGGCAACGGCGTGCTGGTAGTGGTCGATGAACGTCCGCAGATCGCCTACCAGTTCTCCTTCGTCAGCAGCGGCAGCGTCGCGCTGAACAACCAGCCCAAGGTGGCCATCACCGGCAGCACCGCCAGCGTCGGCAATGTGGGAACCGAAGGCATCAGCTACGACCCTGTCTCCGGCAAGTTCTACAGCGTCAAGCAGGACAACCCGGCGCAACTGCGGGTCAGCACACTGAACTTCGCGTTGGGTGGCGTCACGGCTTCCACCACCACCCTGTTCAGCGACGCAAGCGCACTGTTCGGCCTCAATAGCCTGTCCGATGTGCAGACACTGTCCCCTGTGGACGCCCTGGCTGGCACCGCCGCCGCGGACAATCTACTTATTCTGAGTCTGGACTCCAAGAAGCTGATCGAACTCGATCCGAGCACCGGCGACACGCTCAGCGCCTTCGACCTTACCGGTGTTACTTCCCAGGCGATTGAAGGCGTAACGGTAGATGAACTGGGCCGCATCTATCTGGTGGCCGAGGATTCCGGCACCCCGAACTCGCGCCTGTTCGTGCTCTCGCCTCCCATCCCAGAACCAGAAACCTACGCCCTGATGTTGGCCGGTCTGGGTCTGGTGGGTTTTGTAGCTCGTCGCCGCAAGAACTGAGATCAATCATGAAGCCGCTGATGAACGCAAAAACATCCTGATGCAGATGACCTCACACGGATGGAGTCGCGGCCAACAGTGGTTTCCTGGCTCTCGGATTCTCTCAATAGATATCTACCCAAATAAGCAGAACAGCTCATTTTTTATGTTCTTCAAATACGTCAAATTGACATTGTCCTTCTGTAATTTCTACTCAACTGCTGCTGTGCGTTTGGTTCATATCGATAGCTTCAGGGATATCACGCATACGGCTTCAATTCCACTTATCAAGGAGTTTTCATGAAATACAAAATGTTGCCTTACTTGCTCGCAATGAGCCTGGGATCAGGTTTCGCGGCAGCGTCCGTGCCAACCTTTCCGCTTGCCCCTGGCGACACCATCACGCCGGTCGGTCAGTCCTCTTCCAATTACGCCGGCACGGTATTCAAGAGCGGCGCGGAAGACGAGACCTTCACCGATTCTTACAACATCGATTTCACGCAATATTGTGTGAGCGGTGGTTGTACGGGTGACGAATTCTCGTTCAAGGTCACTTATACGAACCTGATTCCTTTTTGGCAAAACCTCAATCAAATGAGCATGAGCCTGTATGACGTGACCAATTCGGAACCCATGTGGACGCTTCCTGCCACGATTCAAGATCAAGTTGCAGGCCTCTATACCGTTGGCGCTGCCTACAAATACGGCTTCTATACGGAAGGCGAGTATCGCCTGGATGTCTCTGGCGCAGGAAGTGGCGCCTACGCAATTACCATCGCCGTTCCCGAACCGGAAACCTGGGCAGTCTTTCTGGCCGGTTTTGGCGTGCTGGGCTTGCGCCTCAGCAAACGATTTTCTCGTAACAAATCCGTCTGACTTCACAACGCTCAGGAGCCTCTTATGAACATGAATCAAATTACCTTGGCTGCAGCCCTCGCGTTGATGGGCGGCATTGCACAAGCAAGTGTCATCGACATCACGCCGGACCCCATGACAGCCGGTTCCTCGTATTTCCATTACGAAGTGCATAACGTCGCTGGAACCTTCGAAGATACCTACAACTTCAGTATCGACACTGGCGCCTCCTCCTTACTGGATACGCTGTGGGTTTCATTTACCCTTCCTGGCTCGGCTATAGGTGGCGGCTTTTCTTCCAAAATTGACGGTCTCAATGTTCAGCTCTGGAAAGACATGTCTACAGATGAACTGCTCTTTACCGGCCTTACCAGCTCATACGCACTGGCCGACGGAGACTACTACTTCAAAGTCACCGGTGATGTCACGGGATCACAGTATGGCGATTACACGCTGGCTTTTGGCACGAAGGCCTCCAATGTTCCCGAGCCGCAAACCCTGGCTTTGTTGGGCCTTGGACTGATCGGCATGATGCGTCTGCGTCGTCGCTGATCAACACTGTTGTTCAGGCAAAAAAACGCGGTCCGTGGACCGCGTTTTTTATTGGCTCAGTTCGCGTTACGTAGTGATGGGAGAGTTCCCCCCTTTGGAAAAGGGGGGTTAGGGGGGATTTATGGGACATCCGCGTAAGGCACCGCCGTCAAAATCCCCGCGTAGTAGAGGTAAAACGCGTTTTACACGCGCTTTACACACTGTTAACACGCGAATTTACTTGAGACCGCTCATCCCGTTTTCGATGGCCTTGTCATCGGCCCCAACCGGCGCAACGGGTGCCTCTTTGGCCACTGGCGCAGCGGGCTTGGCAGGGGCTTCAGTGGTTGCTTGAGCCATCTTTGCGAACTCGCCTTGATATTCGATCTTCGCCTTTTCTCGCAAAGACTTCAGAATGGATTCCGCCTTTTCTCGTTTCTTGCTGTTGACGAGATAGCGTTCGATCATCGGTTTGGCCTGTTCTTGCGAGACGGGTTGCGCTACTGAACCGGCCTTGATCAAAAGATTCAGTCCAGCCGGTTGGGTCACGGTAACGACCTCACCATCCTTCATCTGATTCAGTCGCGGCAGCAATTCAAGCGGCAACTGCTCCGCGCTCTTGGTTGTTTGACCGGCTTGCGCGGGGATGTTCTGTGCTTTCAACCAGGCAGAGAAATCACCCAGATTTTTGGCTTGTTGAAGCTGCTCTTTGACCAATTCGATTTTGTCTGGCGCGGCTTTGATGCTGATTTCCTGGAGGCGATATATCCGGCGATCGGAAAACAACAACGGATTCTTCGTGTAGTAATCAGCGATCTCCGAGTCACTCGGCTTGGCCAGGTCAGCGGTCACCTTCTGAATTTCCCCCTGCGCAAGAATTTGACGGCGGGCGGATTCCAGCGATTGCAATACCTGCGGCTCACGATCGACTTTATCCTCGATGGCCTTCTGTATCAGCAGTTGCTGGTCGACCAATGATTTCAGGACTTGACTGGTCGCCTGCTTGGCCTGCTCCGGGCTCAAGTTGCCCATTTTCGACAACTCGAAATTCAATTGATGCACCGTAATTTCTTCACCATTCACATTCACCGCGACCTGCGTCGCTTTGTCGTTGCTCTCCTGCTTGTCGCCGCAGCCGGCCATGGAAAGGGCTAAAGCAATAGCCAAAGTACTGAGCACAAAAGGGCGGTTCACTTGCATTTGATTTCCTTAAAATTCATTTCAAATCAAAAAATCATACGCACGCCACATGGCTGGAATGTTGCATTGCGATGTCACTTGCATGACACCACGCAAGTTCAAGGTTCAAGGTTCAAGGTTCAAGGTTCAATAAGCATTCTTGTCGGTGAAGGTAACGCCGGCAGTACGCAGGATGATTTCCAGATCCAGGTACAGCGACCATTTGCGCAGGTATTCCAGGTCGTACTCGATGCGTTTGCGCATCTTGTCGACCGTATCAGTCTCACCTCGGCAGCCATTGACCTGTGCCAGGCCGGTAATGCCCGGCTTCACCTTGTGGCGAACCATGTAACCCTTGACCACCTTGCGATAGATCTCGTTATGCGTCACCGCATGCGGACGCGGCCCCACCACACTCATGCGTCCCTGCAGCACATTGATGAATTGCGGCAATTCATCCAGCGAGGTCCGACGCAAAAATGCGCCGACCGGCGTAATCCGCTGATCGTTGCGAGTCGCCTGCACGACAACCGGGCCATCCTCGCACACGGTCATCGAACGGAATTTGTAAACGATGATTTCCTTGCCATCCAGGCCATAGCGGCGCTGTTTGAACAAGATCGGGCCGGGCGAAGAGCGGAGCACAGCGATGGCGCAGGCCAGCATCACGGGGGAGATCAAGATCAGAATCAGGCTGGCGATGAACAGATCACTGAGTCGTTTCACCACCCCGTTCAGCCCCTTGAACGGGGTATCCCGCACCGCCACCACCGGCATGTCGCCGATCTCGTCGACGCGCGCCTGGATCAAGTCGGAAACAAAGATGTCCGGCACAAAATAGACCGACAACGTGGAATCCTTCAGGTCATCCAACAGTTTGAGAATACGCGGCTGCGAAGCCATCGGCAGCGCGATGAAAATGGCATCGATGTGCGCCTGCCGAATGTAGTCGGCGAGCTGATCGAGGCGACCAAGCATCCTGCCGTGCGCCAGGTCACCCAGACGTTCCCTGCCGCGATCGTCGAAAAACCCGACGAAATCGACAGCCAGATGCTTGTGGGTAGCGAATTGCCCGGCCAAGCGACGGCCGATATCGTTGGCGCCGATGATCACCGCCGAACGGATGCCTTCCATTGCAAACAAACCCGGTGCCAGCCTCGGCAACAGCAAATGCGAGACCAACCACAGCGCCGGCACCGTCAAGGCCCAGGCCAGCAGCAAATCTGGCGGAAAGGTGTCCAAATTATGTGTACCGAAAGCAAGCAGAAACAGCACGACCAACGCCAGCGACCAGTGCAGCACAATATCGCGCAGCGTACCCAACCAGCTTCGGTGCAGCGGGATGTTGCCGGGATAGAGCATTGAGAACATCACCACCGCCAAAAGAATCTCCGGCCCGTCGATCAGTTCGCCAAACAGCGAGGCCATTACCAGCACAGCGAAAACAGCTACGGCCGGATCCCAGAAGGCCTTGAAGAAACTGGCGAGGGAAGTGCTGTTTTGCAGCAGATTAAGTGGCGCGGAGTGGCTGGCGGACATATGCGGTAGACCCGATGACAATTAGAAATATGCAGGACGGGAAAGCCGGCGGTCTTTTGCCGGCACCTTCGGCCGGATGCACTAGCAGGGTGTCGAAAAACACTCCGTCACCCCGGCGAAAGCCGGGGTCCAGTGCAGTGGTCTCAATATAATCAACGACTTCTAGACCCCGGCATGGTCGTCACCCCGGAATGGTTGTATCCGGGGCGAGGTGACGGTTCTTAAGGAAATTTCACGATTTTCGACACCCTGCTAACTGCTCAGTGTGCTATCCGGTTCTTACAACTTGATTGCCGAACGACGCCGACACCCAAAAACTTCGTCGATTCACATTCCCGTGACATTTCCTTGCGATGATCCTAAAAAACGCAGTTGACCGGACTGTAGGTGCGAATTTATTCGCAAAATCAACCGCTTGTATGCGAATGAATTCGCACCTACATCAGTAACGCAACTGCTTGAAATTTCACAATATTCAATCCCAACAGAGGATTCCAGGTTCAGGGCAGCTGCCGCCCGAGCACGCTCTGCACCACCGGTGGTGGCCCCTCGATCCACTCCTTTGCCTC
>CAMDHJ010000084.1 GCA_945897865.1 Tepidiphilus sp. J10 | reverse complement strand
ATGCGCAGGTACAACTGCATGTCGAGCGCGTTGTGGTGGGTGACGAACGGCTTCGCATTCGCGCCGCCGGGGATCGGATGCATCATCGGCGTTTCCACTTCCAGATAGCCGTGCGAGGTGAAGAAATCACGCATCGCCGAGACCACTTTGGACCGGATGATGAAGGTGCGACGGGAATCCTCGTTGGTGATCAGGTCGAGGTAGCGCTGGCGGTATTTCTGTTCCTGGTCGGTGAGGCCGTGGAATTTCTCCGGCAGCGGCCGTAGCGCCTTGGTTAGCAGGCGTACCGAGGTGGCATGGACAGTGAGTTCATCGGTCTTGGTGCGGAACAGGAAGCCCGCCACGCCGAGGATGTCGCCCAGGTCCATGCGTTTGAACGCGTCGTAGGCGTCCTCGCCGATGTCTTCTTTGGAAACATAGATCTGCATCCGCCCGCTCATGTCCTGCAGGGTGGCGAAGCTGGCTTTGCCCATCACGCGCTTGAGCATCATGCGGCCGGCGAGTTGCACGTCGACCGGTGTTGTTTCCAGCACTTCCTTGGCGGTTGCACCATGCGCAGCGTGCAAATCGGCGGCGTAATCCTTGCGCTCAAAGTCATTCGGGAAGGCGATGCCCTGAGCGCGGATGCCGGCGAGCTTCTCGCGGCGCTCGGCGATGATCTGGTTTTCGTCGTGGGCGGGGGCAGGGGTGGGGATGTTTGAGTCGGACATGGCGAACCGTTTTCTATGTGGATTGATTAATTAGCGTTGCCGAAGAAGGCAACTTTGAAACCGAGTGTCTCGGCAACGCGGCGCATGACGTCATCCGCCGTAGCGATTTCTGTTGCACCCATGGCTTGCGCAACGCAAATATGAAGCGCATCCAGGGTACGCAAGGGGAGGGTGGGCAAGTCATCCAGCAGGTGAAACGCGCCGACAAAATCCTCGTCGCTCATCGGGCGCACAGAGAGGATTCCGTCCTGAATATCGCTACGCAAAGCTTGCAGTGCGGCATTTTCCTGTTCGCTGTTGAGGCGATTTTCGCGGCGTTTCCTGGCCAATGTGGAGCGCACCTCGACAAAAGTCAGGCGACTGATGGCCAGCGCGGTCACTTCAACTTGATCGGCAAAATAGGCATCGAAGCAGTCGCTGTTTTGCTCCGGGACGTAGCGTTTGACCAATGCGCTGGTATCCAGATAAACCTGCTCAGCCACGGGAATCTCGTTCTTCCCGAATGCCAACTTCACTGGGTATTTCCTGGAATGGCATGGTGGCCCGGAATGCCTTGAGCGAGCGCACCTTGCGCTTCGGCGTCACCGGCAAAATTCGCGCCACCGGCTCGCCGCGCCGCACGACCAAGATTTCCTCGTCGTCGGCGAACATGATTTCGGGGTGCGACAAGCCTTCCCGTGCCTCGCGGATGGTGAGTTCTTTCATGTTGGTGGCCCTGTTGTTTGATGTGTCACAAGTATAAGCGTTGTGACACAACGCGGACAGGCGGCAGACTGTGGGTGACGGTAGCTAAGGAGTGAATATCTGCTGATGACGCCGTTCAATCAGTGCACGATGAAGGACATCTGTCGACCCGTTTTAGACGGATAGGCTGGCAGTTCGGGCGTCTCACGATCGGCCTGAGCCGACAGCCAGATTCGCTGCTCAATTCATGCGGAACGACCGCTTTGTGGATGAGTCTGCAATCAGTGTTGTCGTCAATGAACCGTCATTCAGAAGCTGGGGTATTCCCAGTTTGATCGTCAGCACGTCAGCAGTCAGGCATGCTGAAGCAAGGATGCCAGCGGAATAACCGTTTCGTAGTGCTATACGTTTTCAAATTAACGCGAAAACATTAGGTTTACCTGCGTTTCTTGTCAGTTTCCGCCATCATCTTTTCATCCAACTTCATCGCGCCTTTTAAGAGCATTCTTCCCACAAACCGGACTGGTCTTGAAGTGATCACCTTAGAGCCCATTTCGGCAGTGCCTACGAGCGCACGCGCTGTACCTTCGATGGCGATGCCAGCACCGTCGAATATCGCTTCAACCGCATCGCCACCATTTTTGTGCTTGGTAACAGCGTGGTTGATGCCTTCTAGTGTGGCGAGCACGCCCAGTCCACCGAGTCCGGACAAAATCGCATCAACGGCCGAGTCCCCCATATCGACCAGTGTGCCGCCCAATGCCAAATCAACCGTATTCGTCAGTTCTTCGTTGCTGTAACCCGCATCAATGGCGCCGGTTTGCAGGGCAACTTCTGAAGACGCAATGACCGGAATCTCATCCGGGACGCTGTGTACATAGCTCGCGCTGTCGGTTGCCTTAAGCTGGAAGGCCACGCCGTCTATGACAATGTCCGTATTCGGATGGTTGAAGTATTCATGCAAATCACCCCCCGTGTCTGCCGCAACCAGTTGCTCAAAATATGCACCCTTGGTTAAAGCTGCCAGACCGGCGAGGCTCTCGGGCGACATAAACAGGGTCTCCCACCAGATGTCAGCATCCGACATGCCAGAGAAATTCCCATTGACTTGGCGGAGCGCGTCGTAAACGTCACCAGCACGGTTCAAATCTGTCCACGCAGAAATTGGCAAAGAAAGTGCCGAAAACCACAGAGCCTTTTTTAACAGACCTGTATCAACGTCTTTCTGGCTCGCGTATTCGGCAACAAATTGCTTCGCAGAAGATTTCGCAGCAGAAATTCTGGCAAAGGCCCGATCTTTCAAAGACGCCAAGTGACTGTCAATGCGCTGAATATCCGTGCTGTGCTTGCGCATGAGCGCGGCATCGATGCTTTTGAGTTGATGTTTGACCTTATCCATCTTGCTAAAGTCAGGCGTAGTGCCGCCATACTTCAGCTTGTTCCACCAAGAAAATTTATCGTAGGTTTCTTCCCATTGCCGGGATATTTCCGCGCGCCGTGTTGCAAGTACAGCCAGCGATGCACGTATATGGTTTTGGATCTTGATCAATGGCAACTGGCTTTTCATTTCCCCCAATTGGCAATCGCATTGCTGTTTGAATGCATTGAAATCTGCTTCTAGCTGAATGAACAACTCAGCTTTGGACAATTTCGAAAGATGGTTGTCCAAGGCCGTTTGGTGCTTTGATATAACAGATTGAATTAGCGGGTTTTTCCTTGCAAGAATTTGACCGGCATCGATGGTTTGCTGTACCAATGTTCGGTCTTGAATACGCAAGGCCCACTCTAGGTCTGCCGAAGTTTGCTTGAATTCGAAAAGTTTCTCGTTGAGCTTGGCATATGCCCACCAGGCCATGGCGCACACCAAGCTTCCTGGAACCAATGCAGCCAGGGCGATGTGGCTCCACTCCAAGGTTTGCTGGCCAAAGGAGATGTGCGCATCCTTGTATATCCAAAGGGAAGACGCCAGCAGCAAACTCACAGTGCTGAAGAAAAGCGCGCGGAGCAGCCAATGATGGCAGTCCGCCTGACTCGCTCGCACTTGTGCATCCAAGGAAGTGATTGCGGTCAATTCACCGCTCACTCACAACAGCAGTTTTTGTTTGACGACGTAACTTGCTGGCTTCTTCTGTTTTTCCAACACCCCCTCATCTACCAGGCGCTGCAACCATGCTTTGGCCTGCGTGGTGGAGACATCCAGCGCTGTAGCCACTTCGGCGTCCTTCATCGGCGTACTCAAAAGCTGCAGGGCTGCAACGCGCACAGCTGCAAATAAAACTTCAGCCGGCGTTGCTTCCGGCTGCGGAGATTCCATGACCTCGCTATCTGGTGCTGCCGCCGCTGGTGTAAATGGCGGTGATTCTTCCAATACAGGACTTGCAGGTTGCACATCGGGCGCAGCGTAAGTTGACTTAGGTATCAGAGGGATGGCGTCGGCTGGTACGGCTTCCTCGTCAGAAGCTGGTAATAAGCCTAACTGAGGCGAGACCGTTGGGATTGGCAACGCTACGTTGAACACTTTTTCGAACGAATCCACGTCTTGTGCGTTCAGCCAAGGAAGCGCTCCTTTATTACGCAGCGCATCAAGGCCCGGTGACGACGCGCCTGTCGATCGAACAAACACGGGAACGAACTTGAGCTTGTCGAGTTGCTCGGTGGCGCCTTCCCAAGTGCCCCCTTTGTTGAGATCGGAGTTGACGACCAAGGCGGCATCGGCCAGCGCATAAATCAGCTTGTTACGTTGCATGGCATTGCCCACGTTGAAGCCGGCGCTCGGGTCGTAGGGTGATATCAGCACCAGTTGGCCATCGAGCAGCAGATTGCGGTGCTCGCGATTCATGGCACTTCTTTCCAGACTATCCGCGAGTACGCCACTCGCTTTGCCGCCAGCCTCCAAGGCACCGCGCATGGCCGCCTGATCGATCCCTTTTGCACCACCCGAGACGATCATTCTTTTTGCCCGCGCGGCGAGTCGGCCAACGGCCATCGTGTATTCAACCAAAGCGTCATCGACATGGCGTGACCCGACTACTGCAAGACCACCACCCTCCAACAAACAGATTTCGCCGCAGCCATAAAGGACTGGGGGCGCATCTTCTCGTAATCGCGTCTTGATGCGCCGGGGGTAATCGGCATCCGCGCGGCTAATCACCCAGATTGCACGCGCCTGCCAATGCTCGATGACCTGGCTCAAGAGAAAACCACGCCCTAACAAACGCTGAAGGCGCCCCTCATCAATCACCGGCTGGCAGGCACGAAGGAGGTCGGGCGCATCCGGGGACAAAAGATCGGCGGGTTGGCGCTGTAGCTCGCGCAAATGGCGTGCGAGGCGTTTGTATTCAGCAGGCTTTATCAGCTCGGGCGATGCGGTGCCGCGCCCGGCGATCAATGGCGCCGTCAGCAGCAGGATCGCTTGGGTATTGGGTGATAGGCCAGGTGTCATTCGTCGTGCCCCGCCTGAGAAAGTGCCACCGGCCATACCACGCCACTGCCGCCCTTGCGCAGCAGCCAGGCGGACACCGTCAGCGTCCACCTTGAGTCCACCATGTCGTCAACCAATAGCACCGGCTCATGCGGAACGGGCAGGTCATTTAGCGCGAGAGAGCCGTCGATATTGCGCGCTTGCTGTGTACTGTTTTCCATCGTTTTCTGTTCTGGTCTGGCATCTGTCTTATCAATAACCGCATGGAACGGCAGGCCCAGCGCGGTTGCCAAGCGCTGCGCAAAACTGGGCACCAATTGAGGGTGTCGCAGCGAGGGGACGCACGTTACCCAGGTCGGCTTTGGCTGGGGATTCCATTCGTGAAACATCTTCGCACAGGCCGCCACCAATTCATCGGCGAACTTGTGATCCTGATACTTGCCTCGTCGGACCAATCCACCCCAGCCCGCGTCACCCCAAACGCACAGTGCTTTGCCTGACTGAGCCTGGTGCGTGATATTTGAACTGCTACTGACGCCATATTTCGGCATGCCGCCCACTGGCCACTTCCTTCGTGGTTCTATTGGCAAGCTACTTCGCCTAAGGAACGCGATGGCATCGCGCACTAATCCTTCATTAACCGTAGTCGGCAAAGGTGGAAGCGCGGGCCTTGTGGCAACACTCGGATCACCGTCGAGTGCGCCGATCAGGAAAGCCATGTGCTCGCCGAACGGCAAGCTGACGTAATCCTGCATCTGCTGATGTTCATCGCGTCGCAGGGCTGTGAGTCGTTCGGCACGCGCCCAGAATCCCTCGCTCAGGGTGGCTGCTGTGAGCTGCCACTTGCTGCCTTGTTTGGCGATCGGCGCGGATGCTTCCAGGGAAAGCAGTGCGATCGTCTTTTCGATGCGCCCTTTACTGAGGTTAATGCGGCCGAGCAACGCAGGGACGGATAGCCCGTTGGCTTCATCCTCAAGTGTGGCCAATACCTCGGCGACTTCCTGACGGGTCGGGAATGCACTTCGGATAAACCAATCGGTGATATCCGACTCTTCCTCACCACTCAGCAAGACGCCATAGGCAGAGTCGAGCGCGCGACCAGCACGACCAACCTGCTGGTAGTACGCCACGACCGAACCCGGCATCTGGTAATGAATGACAAATGCCAGATCGGGCTTGTCATAGCCCATACCCAAGGCGGTGGTGGCAACAAGCGCCTTGACCTGATTGTTGAGCAATGCCTGTTCCAGTTCTTCCCGGCGATCCCCCGTCTCCCCGGTATAGGCTTCCACGTTAAATCCGCGTCCTTTCAGCCAGTTGGCAACCTGGTTGGCGTCACGCACCGTCAGGGTGTAGATGATGCCGTGACCTTGTAGCGAGGCGAGTTGCTCTGCCAGCCACGCGAGGCGTTCAGCCTGACTCGGCAAGCGGATGGTCTGCAGTGAAAGCGAGGTGCGGTTCAGGTCGCCACGTGAGACTTCCAGCTTCGGACCCAGCACAACAGCAAGATCATCCATTACGCGGTTGTTGGCGGTTGCCGTGGTGGCCAGAAGGCGGAGATTGTGCGGCAGCGTTCTTACTATCCGTTCCAGCAACCGGTAGTGAGGACGAAAGTCATGACCCCAGTCGGAAATGCAATGTGCCTCGTCGATGACCAATAGCGAAATCTGAGCAGCGATACTCGCCAGCACCTGGGTGCGGAAGTGCTCATTTGCCAGCCGTTCCGGCGAGATCAAGAGAATGTCGATTTCCCCACGGACAAGCTTGGCCTCGACTGCGGTCCAGTCTTCTACGTTGTCTGAGTTGATCGTAGCGGCGCGAACCCCCGTTCGCTCGGCCGCCTCGATCTGATTTCGCATCAAGGCCAGCAGTGGCGAGATCAACAGCGCTGGCCCGTTCCCCTGTTCTCGCAGCAGCTTTATCGCGATGAAGTAGACAAAACTCTTGCCCCAGCCGGTCTTCTGCACAACCAACAAGCGGCCACGCCCCTCGACGATGTGACGAATCGCATTTTCCTGGCCTTCACGAAAGGTGGCGTCGGCGAGCCCCGAACCGATTCTGAGTAACTCCAACGCACGATCAGATTTGTAAACCAAATTGTTTGCTCCCATTGTTGTTGTAAATGCCGACCACTCACTACGCAATCGCCGCCTCTGGATCACCGCTCCAGCGAGCATATATGGCATACGTAGCCAAAAGAGTTGATCTGGTTATTCAACAAAAATGAAGCCAACGTAGACCCCAAAAAAACTCGGAGCAGGTTCATAAAAAGCAAACTTGATGGTATTTTTCAACGCGAATGAATCTGTAAAGCGATCGCATCCCTGATCGCCTATGTCAATCTGATTCAATTTTGCACCATCAATGCCTTTAACTTTATCAAATATAATTGATCGGTACTCAAAGCCTTCATCGTTGGCAATAAATAGGGTGTGTTTACATGGATTCAAAACAACTTGCTTATCACCAGTCCCTGTCAAAATACGCTGTCCGCATACCGGGCAATGCAAAGGCAGTGCATTGGATTGCATTTCTATTTTCTGAATATTGATATTTGAATTACGCACTAGCAAGCTCCGTTTGGATGGTTAGATATGTGCTAGTTTTATAGCGCATATAATATGATTTTTAAACAAATCATTTCTTAATGATTCACAAAGATGAAGAAAGTCCATGCTTCGCCAGCCTTTTGTTGAGCGTTTGATTTGAATCACGATATCCAAGCAATTCTGATGCGATCTTTTTTACGCCTTCAGCTTGTTCCATAGCGCGCATCAAATAATGACGCTCCACTTCATTTAATAAGTTATCCAATTTAAATGAACCTTCCAAAGGATGGGCCAGAGTTAGATCGGCATGATTATGTTGCTCGTTAACCGGTCGTCGCAGCAAAGCCTGTTCTAAATCAGTTGAACTCAGTATTTCCCCACGTTGCCATAGTGTCGCTCTGAGCAGGGTATTCTGTAACTCGCGCACATTGCCTGGCCATGCGTGATTCAGGATTAAGCGCGCTGCTTCGCTAGAGAGTTGCTTGACGGGCAAGGATTCCGCATCAGCAATGGCCTGCAATAGTCGTTCGGCTAAAAAAAGAATATCTCCCTGACGATCACGCAAGGGTGGCAAAGTCAGCACGCCGATGGATAAGCGGTAATAGAGATCTTCACGGAATTGCCCTTCTGTAACTTGCTGGGAAAGATCACGATGCGTCGCAGCAATGATTCGTACATCAATAGCGATTTCTTCACTACCACCAACTCGCCGTATACGTTTTTCCTGCAAGACACGAAGCAGTCGGACCTGGGCAATAAGAGGCAATTCACCAATTTCATCCAGAAAAACGGTGCCGCCATTTGCCGCTTCAAAAATGCCCACCTTGCGCTGAATGGCACCGGTAAAGGCGCCTTTTTCGTAGCCAAAGAGTTCTGCATCTACCAGTTCCGGCGGGATAGCTCCGCAATTGATCGGTATCATCGGTCGCTGGGCGCGTGGACTGCCATGATGAATGGCCGTAGCGAAGAGTTCCTTGCCTGTACCGGTCTCCCCCAACAGCAATACCGGCAAGTTGCGTAGGGCGAGTTGTGCAGCCTTCTGCTTGAGTTCTTGCATCACGTCAGAGCAGGAAAAGATGTCAGCAAACTGCGTGACCAAGGCTGGTGAAATGGCTAGTTCATTCAGTTTCGCATCACTTAATGGCGTGAATTCAGCCGCAATTTGAAAAGGAATATCTACCCGCTCAACCCCATTTTGCAGTGATGAGGACAGCAGCACCACTGAGGGGTAGTAGGTCTTGGCAAGCAGAAGCCAGACGGACTGCATCTGCGGCGTACCTGGACTGAGGAGAATCGCCGCACGATTTCCGATGTGTGCATAGCGAGCAAGCACGGCCTTCTCGCCCTCATGAATCGCACGATAGTCCACCGGGCTCATGCCAGGTTGCTCCCATTCCAGAACAATCTCCGCCGAGGTGATTTGGTGCAGCCAGTCGATGAAGACGGCATTCTCTTCAGCACTGAAGTTGCTCAGAAGCACCACCTTGATCAGCGAGGCTTCCAGAGCGCGGACAGTAGCAGTGATCGGGCCGTTGATTTCACGGACTTTTGCTGAATTGAGATCGAGGCTACCGATCCAGCAGAGGAGGTGGGAGATCTGTGTAAACATATTAGAAGGCGATATTTGCAACGACAAGCTGGGAGATTGACCAATAGGGTCGTACTTGCACATGACTTAGTTAGAATGACTCTAGATACAATCGTCGCGTTAGTTCATTCAAATATTTATTCTTGTCGAGATAAATTGATTGCTGAGAGATATTGCCGTATTCATCAATATAAACAATATTGTGCCAAAAGATTCGATAGATGAACTTCCTATGTTCACCATTTATCAAGCATGCATTCTGGATAAGCATGTTTACCCTTTGTGAGAAGTGAGGTGTTTGATCAAAATCACTTCTGAGTTCATTGGGTAAGGAATTCCCCCGTTGCGCAACATCTTCGAAAGAAACGATTATTTTATCCTTCAATTCATTGCGATCAATTTCGACGTATGTGCCAAGACATTCAAACAGGCGGTACTCAAGCCCTTCGAGTAACTTGCCTTTAGTTGCAAATCCTATTTCGACAAACAGCGAAAAGATGAATGCAACATCACCTTCGCTTAGATTGTTTAATGCCTTGCTGTCGTGACTGGTCCAATTTCGTATGCTATGGAGAACTCGGATGTAGGGATGTTTTTGTTTATGTGGTGAGTCTTTATAATTTACCTTATCGAATTCTTGTGTTATTGCACGAACAAACTGCCTATAAATAACTGAAATATCACCGCTGCCTTTCAAATAAGGCGGCAACAAAAGAGGCAGGACGCTGAGCAGATAAGCACCATCACTGACTTTTAAATTTTTATCGGTATTATTTAAATATTTTGGCAAGGCAAATTCAGCCTGCCCAAAACGAAGCGCTCCAACTAGTTCATCGCATATCGAAATGATGATGCGTCGTAACTTCGCATATTCATCGGAGTAAAACCCTGCGACTGAATCATTAAGATTCGGATCCGCTTTGGTAAGCACTGTGGGCGGTTCTATCCTTGCGCCACTAAAGCTTTCCTGAATGGCTTTAAGATAACCTCCATGATTCGAACAAAACAGCACACGGTCACGGGGGAAGCGACGGTTCACAACAAGATCAATATATAAGTGATAGCCTGCAACACGCTTCAACTCGTCGCAGGCCCGGTTGAATGACTGTTCCTCATTGGCGTCAGTAGTGCTGTAGTGGTACCACCTTTCAAGCAAAGGTTTTATCAATGCTTCATCATGCGAAATGTCAGTCCCCATAAGCGCCAGATCGATATCAAGGACAACAAAATCAACTTTTCTAAGGTTGGATTCATCGTTTATGAATTCAATTCCTTCCGCTAAATTGGTGGCCAGGTAAATCTGCTTGCTCTCCAGAAATGACTTCAGTTCAATCTCGTTGTCGAAAAAATCATTGGCAGTAAGACCAAGTGCATTTCCGAAAACTTTATAGGCAAACTCTCGGTACTGCCCGCCTTCAAAGTCTTCCACCCACAAGAATGAACTCATGTTGTTTCTCCAATTAACAGATCGTAAGGAATCTCTACATAGACAGACGACAGTTCTTGATATACATCAGCCTGAAACTGGCCATTCATCTTTTCGAGAAGCAGTTTCAAGAAACTGTGACCACGACCGCTGCCCCGGCTTAGCCCACTGCGGGACTCGCGATTGCTTGGGTTTGTGCATTTGAACACCACTGCTTTTTCTTGCTCGGCCCAGTGAATGGTCAACGGATGCGGAGAGGTTGGATCCCTGTGTTTGATGGCATTGACGAACAACTCCGTCATGATGGTGATGAGCAAAGCCTCTTTGCGGCCATACTCCGAAAAACGTATACACCGTGCATCAGACACGCGAATCTCTGTAGCCATCAAGTTGGTGCGCATCCAGGTTTCTATGTCTTCAACCCCGTGTTCAATAGACAGCGCACTGACCTCCATTTCAAGCTTTTCTTGAATCTCTTTTTCAAGGATGGACAAGTGGGGTTGACTGTTCCAATCCTTGAAGCTTGTGCTGTCAGGTATCAACCTATGCCGCAGGGCATGCTGCCAGTAATGGCGCGACATGCGCTTGATAGTGCGCTGAGTGAGCAGTTGCATCAGCGCCAACTTCAAGGAGCGCAAAATCGCCTTCTCAGGTGACCCGCCCCCCCCCACATCGCTCTTCATCGAATCAACCAGTGTTTCTGATTCTGTGGAGACGATGCTGAAGACCTCCAGCAAGCCGGTCATTGTCCGGGCTGCATCCAGATAGATTCGCTCATCGTGTTTATGCTGGGTGTTGAAAATGATGCTATCAACGGGGCCTCTAAATTTGTGGGCGAACATGGCCATCAAGTTCTCTGTGGCTTTTCTCTTTTCTTCCTCTATGGCGATATAAAGTTCTTTTTTCCTGGCGATGTCGAGTTTTAACGCAAGCCGTTTGCTCAATTCTGATAATGATATATACGAGCCAAGAATATATCTTCTATTTTTGGGGATGCGGTGCGGTTTATGAATATTGTTCATTGCAAGACGTGTAGCCTCTCGCCTGAATTCCCGAGATTCCCTTGATCGCGCTGATTGGCAATTTTTTACGAATGCTTCGTTGTCTTCGACCTTGATGGTCTTTTTGTCGCTATAGTCAATACTCTCCAGAATTAAGATTGCATAAGCCAAATCTGAAGCATCATCAGATTCAGCCAGACAATTGGCAATAGTGATGCAACACATGTTCTTGATGTCAACTCTATCTGGTTTCGCTTTAACCAGCGCTTTTTTCAGTAAATCTACGCCCTCGCGCCGCGTCTCGTATCCATTGTTTGACAAGCGATCAGCGTACTGAATAAGGAACATCCCGAGTTGGAATTCTGCAAGGTCTACATCCCATTTAATGGCTTCTTTCAGCAGTTTTGGTGTTTGAGTCAAAAATCCATCAATAGCCAAGCTCTCTTTGATGAGTGCTAAGTGATAGCGAGATTCCGCGAACTTTTGATCACTCTTGTCGATTTTTGCCATGTAGGTCTCGGCGACAGTCAAATCATTAAACATCCTGTCGTAGCGAAGTGTTAAAACCAAATAACCAAGTGTCTTCTCATATAACCTTTTAAATGTCGGAAATGGAATATTTCTACCAACCATTACAATTACACCTAATATTACATTGGCTAACCTTGATGCTTCGATTGTTTCGGCCCACCCAAATTTTTTCCAACTAAATCTGTACTCACCACCATCATAAATTAATAAAATAGCATGATCGAAATATGATTTGTTGTATTTTGCTAAGGCAATGGAAATCTCTCTAACACAGAGGCCAATCAGTGTCGCGATTAGCGCAAAAATAACAAAAAACGCTAAAAATAAATTAAAAGCAAAAAATGGGCCGTTTTCACCAATTGGAAAATAGCTTAGATCAATATAGCTACCAATTGCTCTAATGGAGTGCACTCGGCTGCTGTCATCGTAGCCATAAAAAACATACCAAACAAAATAAACCAGACCTAGCAAAAAACCGGCTATTAGTAGCCATGTAAATGCCATATTAATTACACTTTGCGCACGCCTCACAGGCTCTATTGCCATTTCCATTGATTTCATAATAAAAGCGACAATTCCAGCTTGCTTTGCTTCTTGCTGCTTCACTTGAGCTCCCAAAAAATAATAAGCTTTCAATAATTCAGCGTATATAAATCGAAACCATTGCATTTGAATTTAATATCATGCTCACAATTCCCGCCAATTAGTTAAGCTGTTCCCGTCGATCCGGCAACAAAATCCCAAACATGCCATCGCCCTTTGCGCTGGCCTTGGCCGTCAAAACTTTGGGCAAAGTGCTTTCCAGCACTTCGGTCCCTAGCGTGGTCAACTGCTGCTTGCTCCAGGTTGAGATATGGCGATCATGACTACCGAGCCAGGTCAGCGCTTGTGAGAGAGCCCATTCATTGTTGCCCACGTCCTGAGCCTCTATACCGACACGACCGCGCACGCGCTCTTTGGTCGCGGTGGCCAACGAAAGTCGTGCCATCAGCTCGTCGAATTCACCCTTAGCTAATTGGATGGCCCTGGCCGCGTCGATGCGTTGTTCCAACCATTGTTGGTTTCCCACACCTTCCCGGATAGTCGAATCTATGAAATTGGCCATAGCCAGTTCGCGAGTATGTTTCCAACGTGATGTGGTTTTCTCCCAGCGAGTCAAACCATTGGTGCACACGATAATCTTGCGCCCCCAGTGAACCTTGTAGGCGTCGTAACCACTGTTGCGGGCATAGTGCAGCCCATACTTGTACTCGGTTTGGAAACCGGTCGAATTAAAATCGAACCACTCCGTCACATCCCCGTTTTTGGCGCTTGTAAGAATTTTGCTCCGAAGAGAATGCACTGTTGTTTGCCTGACTTGCTCAATGAATTGCTGACGAAAGTCGAGCGGGTTGACATCAACAAAAGAGGGAGACACAAACCCGTAAACCCTATTTACACCCATCGCATCTTGATAGTGGCGCGCTACCAGATCGTGTCGTTGAAATAGCGTTGCGAGTTCTTGCTCCAGTTGACTGGCAATCAGGCTCTGCCAGCGCGTGTTGATTTGCGAATAATCCTGTAACCCCCAGATCCGTGAACCAAGTTGATGGATGAGCGGACGTTCCACCTTGGCCACTAATGTCTTGTTGTCATGAATAAACGCTGCGGATTTACCATCTTTGGCCAGCTTGACCTGAACCGGCCCATCAAAGGGTTGAGCTACAACGTTTTTTTCAAATTGCACTCGATTGTTCAGCAGTTCAAACCCATCAGTATTCAACATGGCATTTTCTCGAAGGAAACTTATCTTGCACAATGATTAGCAATGTCCATGCCAAGTATGTAATTCGTTTAAAAACAATCAGTTAGTAATTTGAATACTTTAAAGAAACCCCAGAAAGGTAATTAATGTTCCTTATCTGGTAATATTAATTACCAGCGCATGTTGGTTGATGGCTACTGTTTTTGTTGGCACGATGTTTACGAACAATGATCGGGTGCGAAGATATCTGAGCCGGAATTCGCCGCCGATCAACATGCCTGTTGATGTCAGTTGCCATCTTCTTGCTAGGGCGTTGTCTGTGCGACTCCGTCTCAAGGCTTGGCACCCGAGTTCATCAACATCCTTGGCCCCACTTCTCTGCCAAACAAGTGTGCGCAGATCATCGCCCGAGCAAATCGCCCAAGTGAGACTTGGGCATGTTCAGCCCGGCTTTGCAGGCCAGCCTTGATCTTGCTTGGCACAAATATCTTCAGCGCGAAGATGTTTTTCCCCATCTCCGGCACCGGATCATCAAAGTCTGTCTCATGATCATCAGGTGGCTGTTTTTCATCCTTCGTATCCATCACACCTGCCAGCCGCGATTCATCAGAATCGTACAAACCGACTTTGGCATCACGCATGCGTATGACTTCGTGAATGCCAAACAGGTATGAGGCGAAGAATTCGGTCAGGTAGACGGTCATGCTGATGTCGAGACGCGCGCAGATTTCCGTAAGTGCCTGCTGAGCCTGGTCGGGTAACCATATTCGCAACTGTTCATCTTGTTGGTACAGATCGCTGTAATCACGGAGTGGGATCAGGTTGTTTGATAGCGGCGTGGCCTCGGCGCTTGCTGCCCATTGAGCCATGATTTCGCGGGCGATACGCATTTTTCCCCTACGGTTTTTGTTGTTGCCGCTGGATTATGCCCCTAGATTTGGGCGCTCCCAGAACCAATAAAACACGGTGAAAAATATGGCTTCAGTCAACAAGGTCATCTTGGTCGGCAACCTGGGTGCAGACCCGGAAATCCGCCACACAGCGACCGGCGATGCGGTCTGCACTTTGAGCCTGGCGACCACGGAGAAGTACAAGGACAAAAGTGGTGCGCAGCAGGAAGTCACGGAATGGCACCGCGTGGCGATGTTTCGGCGGCTGGCTGAAATTGCCGGGGAGTATTTGCGCAAGGGTTCCTCGATCTATGTTGAGGGACGCCTCAAGACGCGAAAGTGGCAGGACAAGAATGGCCAGGATCGCTACACCACGGAAATCGAAGCTTCGGAAATGAAGATGCTGGATCGGGCGCCATCAGATAGAAACCAAGATGTTTCTCTTACGCAAGGTCCGAAAGCCGAGACTGACCCTTGGCGGGATGTTCCAAAAACCAAGGTGGAAAATCTTGATGACCCGATGTTTGATATTCCGTTCTGAATGATGGGGCAGTCTGTACCATGGCTGGGCTACTTGCAGGATTGTTGGCTCCTACGGCTCTCGCCAAGTCGTGACGACTACGCCTGACGGATCGTCAAGTACAAGCTTAGGATAGAGGAAGCGGTCATTGGCGAACGGCTGCAATGTGGTGACCGTGACTGGCTGGTAAGGCCGAGCAGGCGACGCCCAAGCCACCCCCTTGGCCGTCTCAAACTGGCCGATTGCCGCCCACCGATACCGTGGTAAATATCTGGCGCCCATCCGAGCATCATTGCCGGATAGGTATTGGCCCGTTGCGCGCTATCACACTCCCTGCTTCAGACTCGCCTCGATGAACCCGTCCAGGTCGCCATCCAGCACGCCCTGCGTGTTGCCGACTTCGTAGTTGGTGCGTAGGTCCTTGATGCGCGACTGGTCCAGCACGTAGCTGCGGATCTGGTGGCCCCAGCCGATGTCGCTCTTGGTGTCTTCCAGTTTCTGCTGTTCGGCCTGACGCTTGCGCAGTTCGGCTTCGTACAGACGCGCTTTCAGCATCGACATCGCTTCGGCGCGGTTCTTGTGTTGCGAGCGGTCGTTCTGGCATTGCACGACGATGTTGGTGGGGACGTGCGTGATGCGGACTGCCGAATCGGTCTTGTTGATGTGCTGACCGCCGGCACCGGAGGCGCGGTAGGTGTCGATGCGCAGGT
>CAMDHJ010000083.1 GCA_945897865.1 Tepidiphilus sp. J10 | reverse complement strand
CGGCATAGGCGTTGGTGACGTTGATCTTCAACTGCGAAATCACCACGAACAGCGCGGTGGCAGCCACCGCCCAGCCGTAATGCGGGAAGACGTATTCATAGGCGACCAGATACATCTGGTTCGGGTCCACCGCGCGCTCTTCCGGTACTGCGTGGCGGATCGCCAGATAGGCCAGCAGCGCGCCGCCGAACATCTTGATCACACCCGGCAACACCCAGCCCGGCCCGCCGACCAGCACGCCGGCCCACCAGCGTTTGCGGTTTTGAGGCGTGCGTTCCGGCATGAAACGCAGGTAATCGACCTGTTCGCCCATCTGGGTGATCAAGGCCAGCCCGACCGCCATCGCCGCGCCGAACAACTGGATGTCGAAGCCGCTGTGCGCCGCGCGGCCGGCATAGTCGGTGAGGCCGGCAAACGCTTGCGGCTCCTGCCAGAGCACGAACAGATAGGGCGTGATCAGCATGATCAGCCAGATCGGCTGGGTCAGCGTTTGCACCCGGCTGATCACGCTGACGCCGTGGGTGACCAACGGAATCACCACCAGCGCGCAGATCAGATAGCCCCAGGCCGGCGGAATGTCGAACGCCAGTTCCAGCGCGTAAGCCATGATCGCCGCCTCCAGCGCGAAGAAGATGAAGGTGAACGAGGCGTAGATCAGCGAGGTCAGCGTGGAACCGAGATAGCCGAAACCGGCGCCGCGCGTCAGCAGGTCCATGTCCAGGCCATGGCGCGCGGCGTAGATGCTGATCGGCAGACCGGCCAGGAAGATGATCAGCCCGGTGGCGAGTATCGCCCAGGCCGCGTTGACGAAGCCGTATTGCACCAGCAACGTCGCGCCCACCGCTTCCAGCACCAGAAACGCCGCCGCGCCGAACGCGGTATTGGCGACGCGGCCCTCCGACCATTTGCGGTAGCTGCGCGGCGTGAAGCGCAGTGCGTAGTCTTCCAGCGTTTCGTTGGCGACCCAGGTGTTGTAGTCGCGGCGGATTTTGACGACGCGCTGGAGAGGGGAGGCTGAAGCGGGATCCATTGGGCAGCAAGGGCGGTTTCCCGCGCACCTTACCGCTTTTTCGCTGCTTATTTGCTGCTTATTGTCCGATCTGGCGATAGGCAGCATCCGCCAAGCGCTGCATCGCGGCATGGTCGATGCTGCCGGACAGGGCGTAACCCATGTCGCGGTCGATCCAGTAAAACACTTCAATACCATTTTCGACCGCATGGCGGAACGCCGAGGTATCGCTTTGGCCGCTGGTGCGGCGGACGTAAAGCGTGACTCTCTGGTCGTCGCCAGCCTGATACATGAACTGTGCTACCGGTCCCTCGCCGCCCGAAAGCAGGCGGCCGCCAAGTAGTTCGAAACCCAGCGTGGTGAAGTCCGGCGCGGCAAGCTGTGCACCGAGACGCTTGGACAGCCAGGCGGTGAGGTGATCAGCATGAGCGGCGTCGACTTCCACCGGATGCCGCTGTTCCGGGCTGTACACCACATGCGCCAGCGCGGCGTCACGCGGCAGGGCGGCGATCAACACCGGTTCGGCACTGTGGCGACCGATGTAGAAACCGCTGAAGCCGGTGGCCACCAGCACAATGACAGCCACTGCACTTCGCCAGGCAGGCGTGCGTCCAGCGCTTCGTCGAGCGTGGCATCGGTCGGGGTGGCGCTGCGGATACGGTTGATGAACAGATTGTGCATCAGGGTGAACAACCAGGAGCGCAGGTCACCGTCTGGACGCCACAGGTCGAGTTTGCGCAGGGCTCGCTCCAGCGTGTCCTGCACCAGATCGTCGGCCAGCGACGCTCCCGCATCAGCGCTCGCGCATAACGGCGCAGGCGCGGGATGTGCTGGACCAGGTCGGTTTGCTTGGACACTCAGGGCCGGGCGGTATGCCAGACGTTGTTGACGCCGTCGCCGGTGGCATCGCCCGGTTTCTGATCCTTGAACCAGAGATACAGTGGCTTACCCTTGAATGCCCATTGGCGGGCGCCATCGTCGCGGCTGATGATGCTGTAATTGCCTTGCGCCTGCTTGTTGGCTGCGGCGATCAATGGTGGCCATTTCACGGCACAGTCACCATTGCAGGCACTTTTGCCGGCACTGTCTTTGTCGAAAACATAAAGTGTCATGCCTGCGCTGTTGGTCAGCTTGTCGGTGCTGGTTTGCGCTGGCGCCATGCCGGTGCTGGCGCAGCCGGTCATCAGAAGTAAGCCTGCAGCGGCAATCAAGGTGATGGGATGCATGATGAAATCCTTCGTTGAGTTGATGTGATGCGGCAGCGCCGGATTGCGCTGGCAAGACGTAAACAACGAACCGGGCGGATTTATTCCCGAAAATTTTTCTGCTTGGGCTGCAGCAGTGAGGACAGCACGAATCGTAGAAAAAATTAAAGCGCCGAAAGGCGCTTTAATTAAGCTGTTTTGGCGGAGACGCAGGGATTCGAACCCTGGATCCAGGTTTTGCCCGGATGCACCCTTAGCAGGGGTGTGCCTTCGACCACTCGGCCACGTCTCCAACTCGTTTCGACCGGGGCCGAATTGAGGCGCGCAAGGATACCTGCGCGAGGCCTCTAAAGCAACGCTGGAAAGCTTCAGGCTGTGACTTTGTCGAGTTCGAAGGCCTGATGCAGGGCGCGCACGGCGAGTTCCATGTATTTGTCTTCGACGACGACGGAGATTTTGATTTCCGAGGTGGAAATCATCTGCAGGTTGATGTTTTCCGCCGCTAACGTGCCGAACATCTTGCTGGCAACGCCGGCGTGGGTGCGCATGCCGATGCCGACCATGGATATCTTGGCGATCTTGTCGTCGCCGCTGACTTCGCGCGCGCCGATTTCATCTTTGACCTTGTTCAGGACTTCCATCGCTTTCTTGAATTCAGTGCGATGCACGGTGAAGGTGAAGTCGGTGGTGTTATTGACGCCGACATTCTGCACGATCATGTCGACGTCAATGTTGGCGTCGGCCACGGAGCCGAGGATCAGCGCGGCGATGCCGGGTTTGTCGGGCACGCCCTGAACGGTGAGTTTGGCTTCGTCACGGTTGAAGGCGATGCCGGAGATGATGGGTTGTTCCATGTTTTCTTCCTCGAAAGTGATCAGCGTGCCTTCGCCTTCGTCCTGGAAGCTGGAAAGCACGCGCAATTTGACTTTGTATTTGCCGGCGAATTCGACCGAGCGGATTTGCAGCACTTTGGAACCCAGGCTGGCAAGTTCGAGCATTTCCTCGAAGGTGATGGTGTCCAGCTTGCGGGCTTCCGGCACGATGCGCGGGTCGGTGGTGTAGACGCCGTCGACATCGGTATAGATCTGGCATTCGTCGGCCTTCAGCGCGGCAGCGAGAGCGACGCCGGTGGTATCGGAACCGCCGCGACCCAACGTGGTGATGTTGCCGTTTTCGTCGACACCCTGGAAGCCTGCGACGACGACGACATGGCCGCTATCCAGGTCACCGCGCATCTTTTCTTCGTCGATCGACAGGATGCGCGCTTTGGTGTGCGCATCGTCGGTGACGATGCGGACCTGCGAGCCGGTATAGCTGCGGGCTTTCAGGCCGAGGTCTTTCAATGCCATGGCGAGCAGGGCAATGGTGACCTGTTCGCCGGTGGAAACCAGGACGTCCATCTCGCGCGGGTCGGGATCTTTCTGGATTTCCTTGGCTAGGGCGATCAGTCGGTTGGTTTCGCCGGACATGGCGGAAAGTACGACCACAACTTGATGCCCGAGCATCTTGAATTTGGCGACGCGCTCCGCGACATTGCGGATGCGTTCGATGGAACCTACCGAGGTGCCACCGTACTTCTGAACAATTAGCGCCATGATTGGGGAATTTTTGCGGAAAAGGGTGGATTCTACAGGAGGCAGAGTTTGCCTTGCCAGCGTGCCAGAAGATTGAAACTCTTTAGCTTCATCAGTAGTCTATGAACCTGTTCATATTTTTAACGGAGCTAGAAGATGGCTAATCAGTTCGACAATGTTGTGCGGATGGGTGGTGCCGCTGGTGGTGTCATCGGTGTCGAGCAGACCAACAAGGTTCTGCGCAATACCTATATGTTGCTTTCCATGACGCTATTGTTCAGCGCTGCCATGGCAGGTGTGGCAATGGCGATGAATGTGCCGTATGGCGTCAGTCTGGTCACCAGTCTGGCCGCGATGGGGCTGCTATGGTTCGCGGTGCCGCGTACAGCCAATTCCAGCGCCGGCATCGGCGTGGTGTTTGCCGTTACCGGCCTGCTAGGTTTTGGTCTTGGCCCGGTGCTGAACCACTACCTCAGCCTGTCCAATGGTTCTGAAATTGTTTTGCTTGCTCTGGGCATTACCGGCGCCGCTTTCCTTGGTTTGTCCGGCTATGTGTTGACCACGCGCAAGGATTTCAGCTTCATGCGCAATTTCCTGGTTATCGGTGTGCTGGTCGCCTTCATCGCCGGCATCGTTTCCCTGGTTGCCGCGCTGGTGGGTTATCCGATGCCCGCGCTGGCGTTGACGGTATCGGCGATGTTCGCCTTCCTGATGTGCGGCATGATTTTGTGGCAGACCAGCGAGATCGTGAATGGCGGCGAAACCAACTATGTGCTGGCCACGGTTGGCTTGTACGTCACCATTTACAACCTGTTCACCAGCCTGCTGCATCTGCTGGGCGCCTTCATGGGTGAACGCGACTGATCTTCGATCCGGTCTTGTTGTGGCAAGGGGGTGGCACAATGCCACCCCTTTTTTGTTGTTGATATGAATACATCTACCCCCCTTGTTCTTACCGCCGGTGAGCCGGCCGGCATCGGTCCCGATCTGTGTGTGATGCTGGCGCAGACGGCGTTCGACGGGCCGCTGGTGATCCTGGCCGATCGTCACGTTCTGGCAGCGCGTGCTGTACTGCTCGGTTTGCCGTTCGAGGTGCCGGAATATGTTGCCGGCGGCGGCGCTCACCTCAGCGTGCTGCATTTGCCGACATCTGCTGAAGTCACGCCGGGTCGTCTGGATGTGGTGAACAGCGCTTATGTACTGGCAACGCTGCAGCGGGCAATCACCGGTTGTCTCAGCGGTGAATTTGCCGGCATGGTGACCGGTCCAGTGCACAAGGGTGTGATCAACGATGCCGGTATCGCGTTTACCGGCCACACCGAGTTCCTGGCTGAACGCACCGGTACATCGCAAGTTGTGATGATGCTGGCCGGCGGCGGCATGCGGGTGGCTTTGGCGACAACGCACTTGCCGTTGAGTGCGGTCGCGGATGCGATCACGCCGGATAGTCTGCAGACAACTTTGCGGATTCTGTATGCTGCATTGCGCCGCGATTTCGGCATTGCCTCACCGCGAATTCTGGTCGCCGGATTGAACCCGCACGCCGGCGAGGGTGGCCATCTAGGGCGCGAGGAAATCGAAGTGATCGAACCGGTTTTGCTGCAGTTGCGTGGCGAGGGGATGCATCTGATCGGGCCGTTGCCAGCGGACACGTTGTTCCAGAAGAAGAATCTGGCGAGCGCCGATGCTGTCCTGGCGATGTATCACGACCAGGGATTGCCGGTGTTGAAGCACGCCAGTTTCGGTGAGGGCGTCAACATCACGCTTGGCCTACCGATCATCCGTACTTCAGTTGACCACGGTACGGCGCTGGATCTGGCTGCTTCCGGCCGGGTCGATGCAGGCAGTCTGAAGGTGGCCATTGAGGCGGCCTTGGCGATGGTGCATTTCCGGAGCGCGGCATGAACCGGCAGCCAGCGTCCGCGTTGCCGAAAGCCAAGAAGTCGCTTGGTCAGCATTTTCTCGTCGATCAGCATTACATCGCGCGCATCGTCGCAGCGATTCGGCCCGAGGCGGCGGATCGCATGGTCGAAATCGGTCCCGGTCCCGGCGCGCTGACACGGCCGCTGCTGGAAACACTGCCGCATCTGGACGTGGTGGAAGTGGATCGCGAAATGGTGGCGCGCCTGCAGGCGGAGTTTCCGGTTGATCGCCTCAGCGTGCATTCGGTTGATGCGTTGGTGTATGACTTCGCCAGCCTTGGCCCCAGCCTGCGCGTGGTCGGCAATCTGCCGTACAACATTTCCTCGCCGTTGCTGTTTCATCTGGCCGCCAGTGCGGAGGCGATCGTCGACATGACTTTCATGCTGCAGAAGGAGGTGGTCGACCGCATGGCCGCCGCACCCGATACGCCGGATTACGGCCGGCTCTCGGTGATGCTGCAGTCGCGTTTCAAAGTCACCAAGTTGTTCAATGTGCCGCCGGGCGCGTTCCAGCCGCCGCCCAAGGTCGATTCGGCCATCGTGCGTCTGGTGCCGCTCGCTTTGGCCGAGGTGCCCTATCAAGATGCGAAGGTGTTTGCCGAAGTTGTGGCGCGCGCTTTCGGCCAGCGCCGCAAGACTTTGCGCAATACTTTGCGCGGTTGGGTCGATGAAGCACTGTTCAACGAGCTTGCTATCGATCCGCGCCGGCGCGGCGAAACCCTGACTGTTTTCGAGTTCGCGGCGCTGGCAAATCGGTTGCTTCCCACTGTTATTAAAGAATCTGATGACTGAATCAAATACTGAGGCCTGTTTCCATTGCGGCGAACCGGTGCCACCCGGCGCCCGATATTTCATCCTCTATCAAAGCGTCAATCAGCCGGCGTGTTGCATCGGTTGCCAGGCGGTGGGACAGACCATCATCGATTCCGGCAACGCCGATTACTACCGCTTGCGAACGGATTTGCCGAAAACAGCCGAAGCGGCGCTGGAGGAGTTGAAGAATCTCAAACTGTACGACCTGCCGGAAGTGCAGAGCAGTTTCGTCAAGAGCGAAGGCGATGTCCGGGAGGCGAATCTGATTCTCGAAGGCATCGTCTGCGCGGCTTGTGTCTGGCTCAACGAGCGGCATCTGCTGCAATTGCCCGGTGTCTTGGCGGCAGACATCAACTTTTCCACGCGTCGGGCCAGGGTGCGCTGGGATGACAGCCGCATTCAGCTGTCTGGCATTTTGAAGAGCATTCAGGATATTGGCTATCTGGCCTATCCCTTCGATACCGGCCGCCAGGAGGAGTTGTTTCGCAAGGAGCGGGAGACGGCAATACGTCGCCTGGCCATCGCCGGGCTGGGCATGATGCAGGTGATGATGTACGCGGTGCCGGCCTATATGGCTGGTGAAGGCACGATGACGCGTGACATTGAGGCGCTGATGCGTTTTGCCAGCCTCATATTGACCACTCCAGTGGTCTTTTATTCTGCCTGGCCGTTTTTTCAGGGCGCCTGGCGAGATCTGAAACTGAAGCGGGCTGGCATGGATGTGCCGGTTGCGTTGGGGGTGGGGGCGGCCTACACGGCCAGTATCTATGGCACGTTCATCGGCAGTTCGGAGGTGTATTTCGATGCGGTGACGATGTTTGTGTTCTTCCTGCTGACCGGACGTTTCCTCGAAATGAGCGCCCGCAAACAGTCGGCGGAAGCGGCGGAAAGTCTGGTCAAGCTGATTCCGGCGGCGGCGATGCGCTTGCCGGGTTACCCGGCGACAAGAGAAGAAGAAATGGTGGCGGCGGTCAAGTTGATGGCCGGGGATCATGTTCTGATTGGCCCAGGCGAAAGTTTTCCGGCCGACGGCAGCGTGGTGGAGGGGAATTCCAGCGTTGACGAATCGCTTTTGACGGGTGAATCGATGCCAGTGTTCAAGCATGCGGCAAGCATGGTCATTGGCGGCACGATCAATCTGGAAAGCCCACTCGTGGTGAAGGTGGAAAAAGTGGGCTCGGATACGGTGCTGTCCGGCATCGTGCGTCTGCTCGATCGAGCCCTGGCCGAAAAGCCGAGGCTGGCGCAGATTGCTGATCGTGTCGCAGGTTGGTTCGTGTTCGCTTTGCTGTTGGTGGCCGCGAGTGTGGCAGGCATCTGGTATTGGGTTGATGCGACGCGTGCGTTCTGGATTACGGTTTCTGTGCTGGTGGTGTCCTGTCCGTGTGCGCTCGCATTGGCAACGCCGGCAGCCTTGACGGCAGCACTCGGACGCTTGACCCGGCTTGGTTTGTTGTCGACACGAGGCCATGCACTGGAAACCCTGGCGCATGCGACGGATTTTGTCTTTGATAAAACCGGGACGTTGACGACCGGACAATTCAGTTTGCTGGATATGGAAGTGCTGCGCACCGATCGCGCCAATGTACTGGCGCTGGCGCAAGCGCTGGAGCAAGGGGCGACGCATCCGCTGGCTTCGGCTCTGCGCGAAGCAGCCGGGAAAGCTGATTTGGCCGCTGACCAACTGAGCTATATCCCTGGGCGTGGCGTCACCGGTCAGATTGCCGGCAAAACCTATCGTTTGGGCGCGCCGGAATTCCTCGGTGAAGCACCGGCACCCACTCGCTTCAAGGTCGGCGTTTCACTGGTCGGCCTGGCAGATGACATGGGTGTTCTGGCCTGGTTTGCGTTGGGGGATGCGCCCAGATTGCAGGCACATCGGTTGATTGATGAGTTGAAGGGGCTGGGCGTTCGCATCCATCTCTATTCGGGGGATCGCGACGAAAATGTGCAGGCTTTAGCGCGCGAACTGGGTATTGATGATGCGCGCGGCGGTATGTTGCCGCAGGATAAGCTGGAAGCGGTGAAAGCCTTGCAAAAGGCCGGCGCGATTGTCGCGATGACCGGGGACGGTGTGAATGACGCGCCGGTATTGGCCCAGGCGCAAGTCTCGATTGCGGTCGACCAGGGGGCGGAAGCTGCCCAAGCGGCTGCCGACATGGTATTGCTCTCGACCGAGATCGGCCGTCTTGCTGATGGCGTCAAACTGGCGCGCAAGGCGCAGGGCGTCATTCGGCAGAATCTGGCATGGTCGGTGCTGTATAACGCCTTCGCCATCCCGGCAGCCGCGCTTGGCTATGTGACACCCTGGATGGCTGGCATCGGGATGTCGTTGTCCTCGTTGCTGGTTGTGCTGAATGCGATGCGCTTATCGCGCATCAGTAAAAATTGAATGCACCAGGCCATAAGGAATTTTGATTATCTCTTTCACCTAGGTCACAAATACTATCTAGCAACTTAATAAAGCCAGCCTATGGACATTCTCTATCTATTGATCCCGCTCAGTCTGGTTTTTGTCGCCGTCATTGCAGTCGTATTTCTGTGGGCGGTCAAGAGTGGGCAATTTGAAGACATGGAGGGCCCCGCTCACAGGATACTCATGGATGATGAAGAGTTGCCACGCTCCAAAAAACAAGATCCCGCTTCTAAAAATTTATCAACAGAGCAACAAAACGATATAAGTCCGCGTTGACATATATCAAGTGTCTATTTAGGATTTGAATGTCGTTTATTCGGCGTTTTTTTCAACCCAGCCTGTAATACTTAAGGAGACCCGTATGGAAGCAACATACAACTATAAGGTCGTCCGCCAGTTCGCCATCATGACTATCGTGTGGGGAATTGTCGGGATGCTGGTGGGCGTTATTCTTGCCGCCCAGCTCATCTGGCCTACGATGACCGAAGCTTTGGGCCCCTTGGCGCCCTATCTTTCCTACGGGCGTATCCGGCCCTTGCACACCAACGCAGTCATCTTCGCGTTTGGTGGTTCGGCGCTGTTTGCAACCTCACTCTATGTCGTGCAACGTACTTGTCAGGCGCGAGTCTTGTCCGACGGTCTGGCTTCCTTTGTCTTCTGGGGCTGGCAATTGGTCATTCTTCTTGCCGCTGTTACCTTGCCGATGGGTTTGACCAGCAGCAAGGAATACGCTGAACTGGAATGGCCAATCGATATCCTGATCGCGGTCGTTTGGGTCGCTTATGGTGTGTTGTTCTTTGGTACGGTAATGAAGCGCAAAACCCAGCACATCTATGTCGCGAACTGGTTCTTTGGTGCCTATATCGTCACCATCGCGCTGCTGCACATCGTCAACAGTGCTGAATTGCCGGTGACGTTGACCAAGTCCTACTCTGCTTACGCCGGCGTGCATGACGCCATGGTGCAGTGGTGGTACGGCCACAACGCGGTTGGTTTCTTCCTCACCACAGCCTTCTTGGGCATGATGTATTACTTCATCCCGAAGCAGGCTGGTCGTCCGATCTTCTCCTATCGGTTGTCCATCGTTCACTTCTGGGCATTGAACTTCATCTACATGTGGGCCGGTCCGCATCATCTGATGTACACCGCGTTGCCTGACTGGGCGCAATCGCTCGGCATGGTGTTCTCTCTGATGCTGCTTGCACCCAGCTGGGGCGGCATGATGAACGGCATCCTGACCCTGTCCGGCGCTTGGCATAAACTGCGTACCGACCCGATCCTGAAGTTCCTGATCACCGCGATGTCGTTCTACGGTATGTCGACTTTCGAAGGTCCGATGATGTCGGTGAAGACGGTCAACGCACTCTCCCATTACACTGAATGGACCATTGGTCACGTTCACTCCGGCGCACTGGGTTGGGTGGCAATGATCTCGATCGGATCTCTGTATCACCTCATCCCGCGCCTGTTTGGTCGTGAAGAGATGTTCAGTGTCAAACTGATCAATACCCACTTCTGGATGTCCACCATCGGGGTCGTGCTGTATATCGCCGCATTGTGGATTGCAGGTGTTGCACAAGGTTTGATGTGGCGTGCAACCAACTCTGACGGCACCTTGACCTACAGCTTTGCCCAGTCGGTCAATGCCATGTACCCGTTCTATGCGATCCGACTGATTGGCGGCACGTTGTTCTTCGCCGGTATGTTGCTGATGGCCTACAACGTCTGGAAAACCATCGCTGCGGGCAAGGCAGTCAATGATGCCCGTATCCCCCAAGCCGTTGCGGCCTGATGAACAAGGAGACTGAATATGTTTTCGCATAAGGCGCTAGAAAAAAACATCGGCTGGTTGATGGTGTTGACGTTCCTCGTGGTTTCGGTTGGCGGGTTGGTGCAAATTGTGCCCCTGTTCTTCCAGAAATCGACTACCCAACCTGTGTCGGGCTTGGTGCCCTACACTGCGCTCGAATTGACAGGACGCGACATCTACATCCGTGAAGGTTGTGTGGGTTGTCATTCGCAGATGGTGCGTCCGTTCCGTGCTGAGACCGAGCGCTATGGTCACTTCTCTGTAGCGGGCGAATTTATCTATGATCGTCCGTTCCTCTGGGGTTCAAAGCGTACTGGCCCGGATCTTCACCGGGTTGGGGGGCGTTACTCGGATGACTGGCATTACACGCATATGATGAATCCGCGTGATGTGGTTCCCGAGTCGAACATGCCTGCCTATCCTTGGCTGGCTGATGCCGCGGCAGATGCGGATACCATCCAGCAAAAGATGACTGTGCTGAAGAACTGGGCCGGCCATCCATATACGGATGAAGAAATTGCCGCAGCGCCTGAAATGTTGAAAGACAAGACTGAAATGGATGCGTTGATTGCATACCTGCAGGTTCTTGGTATTCACGCACCGAAGGCCAAGTGATATGGATGCGGGACTCTTAAGCTCAGTCGTTACCGTCATATTCTTCGTTCTGTTCGTCGCCATCATGGTTTGGGCGTTCTACGGCGGTAACAAGAAGAAATTTGAAGATGCCGGCAACCTGCCTTTTCAAGAGGATGCAGAAGAGTCCCGCAAACCAGATTGACTAAGCGTCAATTTCAATAGTCGGTTCACAAGGAGATACACATGATTGAAGGATTCGCGGTACCCGACTTCGTCAGCGATTTCTGGCATTACTACATCGCCATTATTACTGCTGTCGGTATTCTGTTTTCACTCTGGCTGCTTAAGAGCCAGAGTGTGGTTAAAAAATTGGCACCGGGTGAGGAAGCTGAACTGATGCATCCCGTATGGGATGGCGACCTGCAGGAATTGAATAATCCACTGCCGAATTGGTGGCGCTGGATGTTCTTTCTGTTGACCGTATTCGCGATTGTTTATCTGGTTATTTTCCCGGGTATGGGAAAGTACCCCGGCACGCTAGGCTGGTCGTCCGGCAAAGAGTGGCAAGATGAAAAAGCGCGAGTCGATGCAGAATTCGACAAGGTATTTCAACCCTTCGCTGGTATGGACATGATGGCGGTTGCAGCTGACCCCACGGCCAAAAAAATGGGTGAACACCTTTTTCTGACCTACTGTTCCCAGTGTCACGGTTCCAGCGGTCAGGGCGGCTCCGGCTTCCCCAACCTGACTGACAACCAGTGGCTGTTCGGCGGTACGCCGGATGACATCAAGAACAGCATTGCCGGCGGTCGTGTTGCAGAAATGCCGGGCGGACTGGCCGGGGATGAACAAGGTGCTAAAGAAGTAGCGAATTATGTCCTGTCGCTTGGCGGCAAGCCGCACGATGCAACTTTGGCATCCGTTGGCAAGGAAAAATATGCTGCTTGCGCCGGTTGTCATGGTGAAGATGGCAAGGGTATGGCTGCTGCAGGTTTCCCAAGCATCGTTGATGATGCTTGGCAATATGGTGGTACTGAAGCCGCCATCACCGAAAGTATTGTCAAGGGTCGCAAGGGCGGTATGCCGGCTCAACTTGAACTTTTGGGCGAGAACAAGGTGCATCTGCTATCGGCTTATATCTGGGGTTTGGGTGGTGGCCAACAGCCAGCGCCTGCCGAACCCGAGGTGGCGCCTGAAGTTGCAGCTGAACCAGTAGCTGAACCTGCTACGCCCGAAGCTGCGCCTGCCACAATGTAATTTGGAGTCTTGCAACGGGGCTGGCGTTATTGCCGGCCCCGGAAGAGAGGTCGTTCTTTGAGCTGCTTCTCTTCCGGGAATCAGGAAATATATCAGGAAGATCATCGTGCCGGTTCAGGTTGCAATGGATTGGCAGCGTGTGGTGATGAAGTTGAATTTTGTTGTCGGCCTATTCTGGTCAGAACATCGCAATATTGAAAGAGGCTGCTCGTGGCTGAACAAAAACCCGTAATCCCAATCATCCAGAATGCTGAGGGTGAGCAGGATCAATCACTCTATGCCGTCCACCAGAAGATTTACCCGCGTGCTGTTTCCGGTGTATTCAATTATTGGCGTGTTGGGTTGGTGCTTTTTACCCAGGTACTCTTTTACGGATTGCCATGGTTGAGTTGGGACGAGCGCCAGGCGGTGCTGTTTGACCTAGGCGCGCGCAAGTTCTATTTGCTTGATTGGGTGTTTTGGCCGCAGGACTTTATCTGGCTGGCAGCGATCCTGATTATCTCGGCATTAGCGCTCTTTCTATTCACCGCTATCGCGGGACGTTTGTGGTGTGGTTATGCGTGCCCGCAAACCGTTTACACCGAACTGTTTGTCTGGATTGAGCGCTGGTTTGAGGGCGATCACAACAAGCAGAAGAAATTGAATGCAGTCCCCTGGTCGGCTGAAAAGATCATGCGCCGCGGTGGCAAGCATGTTGCTTGGGTTGCGCTCTCCCTCTGGACAGGTTTTACCTTTGTCGGCTACTTCACCCCAATTACGGAACTCGGTGCCTCGTTCCTGGCCTGGACACTCGGTCCTTGGGAAACCTTCTGGATATTCTTTTATGCCTTTGCAACCTGGGGTTTCGCGGGATTCATGCGCGAACAAGTGTGCAAATACATGTGTCCCTATGCACGTTTCCAGAGTGTGATGTTCGATCAGGATACGTTGATCATTACTTATGATTATCAGCGTGGTGAATCCCGTGGAGGTCGCAAGAAAAATATCGACTACAAAGCGGCTGGCTTGGGTGATTGCGTGGACTGCGGCATCTGTGTGCAAGTCTGTCCCACCGGCATCGATATTCGCAATGGATTGCAATACATGTGCATCGGCTGCGCAGCGTGTATCGATGCTTGCGATCAGGTCATGGAAAAGATGAATTATCCGAAAGGGCTGATTCGGTATTCGACGCAGAACGCGATCGATGGGAAGTACCCGGACAAGGATATTGTCAAACACACTTTCCGACCCCGTACGCTGGCTTATATGTTGCTGTTGTCGGCGATTTGCGTGGCTTTTGTCTACACCCTGGCAAACCGTGTCCCATTACGAACGGATGTCATGCGTGACCGCTTGGTGCTTTCTCGTTTGGCTGATAACGGACAGATAGAAAATCTATATCGCCTGCAGGTCATCAACATGGACAGCAAAGCGCATCGCTACACGATTGAGGCGAGTGGTATTCAAGGGATGACGTTGGTATCTGGGCATAGCGTGGAAATTCCTGCCTTGGGCACGGAAAACGTCAATGTGGTGTTGCAGGCAGATCCCAGTGCTTTGAAGCGTCCCAGCATGCCTATCGTCTTTGTTATCAAAGCTGACGATGAATCCGGCATCTTGCGGGAAGCAAAATCCAGTTTCTTGAAATAGGGATGAAGATCGATGCTTGATACGAATCATCCACGCTGGTGGCAGGAACCCATGGTCTGGTTGGTGGCAGGGTTGCCCGCAGTTGCCGTGATCGCGAGTTTCACCACCTTTTTTATTGCGGCGAAAGATCCGGATACCTTGGTGAATGCGGGTTACCACAAGGAAGGAATGGCTCCGGTAAAAGATACTGCGAAGGAAGCGTTTGCCGACGCGAATGCAATCACAGGCCAACTCGTGCTTACCAATACGGAAGCGCAAATTGTCTTGTCTGGCCGATTGCCGTCAATGCCGGCAAGCCTGGAGCTGCTTTTGCTGCATCCAACCCATGCTGATCAGGATATGCGGGTTCAACTCCACAGCAGAGGAGAAGGCGTCTACTCGGCTTTTCTACCTGAAATAATGCCAGGCAAACGGCAATGGGTGCTGGAACCGGATGATCGGTCTTGGCGCCTTGCCGGTCATTTGGCCTTGCCACTGACCGAAGGACTCAAGCTTGCCAATGAGTCACTAATCACCCCCCCGTAATTGCTACATTAAAGGAGCAGAAAATGGACGTCGTAATGAAAGAATTATTCGGTTCGGACATTGGTTTGCTGAGCCTGTTTACCATTGGTTTTCTGATCGCAATGGGTCTTTTCATCTGGTTCAAGTTGTCACAGAAATCACATGAGGGTGGCAAGTAAAGCGCTGATTGCCATTAAGTTGGATATATTTCCTCGGATGTTTCATCTATTCGCGCATTGCACTCGTAAGTTATCGTTTGCGATTGAATTTTTGCAAAAGCGCGCGAGCATGGATGGAATGTCCGGGGTGAAAGCTGGCTTTTCTTCAGATTTTTTCCAGTGATTGACGATATCGTTGAACTTTTGCAGAGCGTCATGTTATGAACGCCAGCGTTAGCTTCTGCTGAACATCCGTGAACCTGACGACCTTGGTTCAGCTGTGGATGCGAACGTCGATCCATTAGATTGCATCAATGTGGTTTGCTGAATCAGGTGCAGCACATTGCTATTCAATTCGCTCGCGCCTGATCAACGATTTACATCAACCACAAAGCGCCCGGTCATTTGTCCGGCAATCATCTTTTCGGCGGCAGGAAGGGTTTCGCTCAAGCCAATTTCCTGCACGATGGCATTCAGTTGGTTGACTTCAAGACCGCTGGCTAGTCGCGCCCAGGCGGCCTGTCGGCGCACCAGATTGGCGTAGACCGAGTCGATGCCATAAAGCGTGATACCGCGCAGTATGAAGGGGGCGACGCTGGCCGGGAAATCCATGCCCATTGCCAGTCCGCATGCCGCAACGGCACCGTTACGTTTGACTTGCGCGCTGGCGTTGACCAGCACATGGCTGCCCAGTGTATCGACAACGCCTGCGTAGCGTTCCTTTTGCATCGGTTTGCCGGGCGCTGCCATTTCACTTCGGTCCAGCACCACGGCTGCGCCCAGACCTTTGAGATAGGCGTGATCTGCTGATTTGCCGGTCAATGCATGCACTTCAAAGCCAGCCTGGACCAGCAGCATGAGCGCGATGGAGCCGACGCCGCCGGTTGCGCCGGTAACCAGAATCGGGCCGTCAGCCGGCGTCAGGCCATGTCGTTCCAGTGCCTGCACACACATCGCTGCGGTGTAGCCCGCGGTGCCGATGCAAGCGGCATCACGCGGCGTGAGTGGACTTGGCAGTTTCACCAGCCATTCGCCTGGCGCGCGGGTACGCTGCGCCAGTCCGCCCCAGCGGGTTTCGCCCAGGCCCCAGCCGTTCAAGA
>CAMDHJ010000082.1 GCA_945897865.1 Tepidiphilus sp. J10 | reverse complement strand
AACCCGAAGATGGACAGCCTGTGGAACCCGCTGCAATACATCCAGAAGATTTTCTACATGAACGCCGGCTGCGTGCATGACGCACCCGGCCAGATCGACGCCAGCTTCGTCGCGCGCCTGGAAAACCTGATGGATGGCTTTCCGGCTGGCGCGCAGATTCTGTTGTTCGCGTTCGATTGGGCGCCTGACGAGCAGGGGCGACCGCAGCGCGAACTCAGCGCTTTCCATGTGCCCAATGCCTACGCTGCCCGTGTCGCCCGCGCACATCCGACCCGCATGCAATGGGCCGCGTCGATCCATCCTTACCGCAAGGATGCGCTGGCCGCGCTGGAAGACGCGGCAGCGAACGGGGCGCGGGCGATGAAATGGTTGCCGGCGGCAATGGGCATCGACCCGGGTTCACCGCGCTGCGATGCCTTCTACCGTCTGCTGGCAAAGCACGATCTGCCGTTGATCACCCACGCCGGGCACGAAGCGGCGGTGGCCGGCACAGCACGCCAGGATTACGGCAATCCGTTGAAACTGCGCCGCGCGCTCGACCTTGGCGTGCGCGTCGTGGTGGCGCATTGCGCCTCGCATGGCGACGACCTGGATCAATCCGGCCAGCGCCGTCCCAGTTTCGACATCTTTGCCGAAATGATGGATGCCAACCTGCCCGGCCTGTATGGCGACATCTCCGCCATGACCCAGTTCAACCGCGCTGAGGTGCTGAAAGCCGTGCTGGCACGCCCGGCCTGGCATGGGCGCCTGCTCAACGGTTCCGACTACCCCTTGCCCGGCATCCTGCCGCTGACATCACTAGGCAAACTGGTCAAACTCGAATTGCTCGATGCCGACGCCAAGCCATTCCTGAGCGACCTGCGCGAGCACAACCCGCTGCTGTTCGACTTCGCGTTGAAACGGCTGCTGCGCCACAACGGTGTTGGCTTCGCCAATTCGGTGTTTGAGACGCGTGATTTTTTTGATCGGAAAGCAGTATGAGCAACGCTGAAAGGGTGGAAATGTAGGATGGGCAAAGCGTAGCGTGCCCATCACGCGCTACGGTTGATGGGCACGCTACGCTTTGCCCATCCTACGAAAGGCCGCTCAATGAATTCAACCACTCCGAAAGATCTGCCGCTGCTGTCGCTGCCGATGGGCGCGGTGCTGCTGGCACAATTCTTCTCCGCATTTGGCGACAACGCCCTGCTGATCACCGCGATTGCCCTGGTCAAATCACAGGGGCATCTGGGCTGGATTCCCCTATTGCAGGCCTTCTTCGTGATTCCGTTCATCCTGCTCGCGCCCTTTGTCGGCGCATTGGCCGATGCGTTTCCGAAAGGTCGCGTCATGCTTTTTGCCAACGGACTCAAGCTGGTCGGCGCGTCGTCGATGGCCGCCGGACTGCCGCCGCTGCTCTGCTACGGCATGGCTGGCGTCGGGGCGGCGGCCTACAGCCCGGCCAAGTACGGCATCCTCAGCCAGTTGTTCGGCGCGGACAAACTGGTCAAGGCCAACGGCATGCTGGAAGGCTCGACCATCGTTGCGATCCTGCTCGGCGTGCTGGTCGGCGGTTGGCTGGCCGATCAATCGCTGGCCTGGGCGTTCACCGGCGTGATCGGCGTCTATGCGCTGGCAGCATTGATCAATCTACTGATCCCACGCCTGCCGCCGGAACACACACTCGACCGCTTCGATTTCAGCGGCTTGCTGCGTCAATTCATGGATTCGCTGCGCACACTCTGGCAGAACACCGACACCCGCTTCAGCCTGCTCGGCACCAGTCTGTTCTGGGGCACCGGCTCGACCCTGCGCCTGATCCTGTTCGCCTGGGTACCAGTGGCGCTGGGCATTGCCAGCAACCAGATGCCCGCCAACCTGATGGGCGTGGTGTCGATCGGCATCGTCGTCGGCGCCGGCCTGGCCGGCATGCTGATCAAGCTGGAAAACGTCAATCGCGCATTGATCGGAGGTCTGATGCTTGGCCCGCTGGTGTTGCTGTTCGCCCAGCAAACCACGCTGATCCCCACCGCCCTGTTGCTCGCCGCCATTGGTGCGGCGGGCGGTCTGTTCGTCGTGCCGCTCAACGCCTTGCTGCAGGAACGCGGCCATCGCAGCGTCGGTGCCGGCCATGCGCTGGCGGTGCAGAACCTGTGGGAAAACCTGGTCATGCTCGCCTTCGTCGGTGCCTATGCCATGCTGGAACAAGTCCCCGTCGTCATGGTGGCGATGGGCTTTGGTGGTGTCGTGTTGGTCGGCATGGGAGCATTGGCCTGGGGCAGACGCAGCCGCTGAAAGCAAAGTGTAGTGATGGCATGCGATGATCCGCCTACGATCTGAACCCCTGTCACCAAGATGCCTATTGCCCTCCTGTTGTTGATTGCGTTGATCGCCGGTTTGGCCATCGGCGCATCCATCATGTCCCGCCGCCACCAGATGCTGCGGCGCGAGCAATTCATCCGCAGCCATGTATTTTCCCGTGCGCTGCTGGATGGCTTGCGCAAGGTCCACCCGGCATTGACGGAAAAGGATGAATTCCTCGTCGCCCGTGCGTTGCGCAGTTTTTTCCTGGTCCACCTGCGCACAGCCCCGGCCGGCATCGGCATGCCTTCCCGGGTGGTCGATGACCTGTGGCATGAATTCATTCTGGATACGCGCGAATACAGCACGTTTTGCGAACAGGCTTTCGGCGCCTATTTCCACCACATCCCGGCGGCGAAGATGGTGCCCGGCGTCTCCCGCGATACCGGCATGCGCCGAACCTGGCGACATGCCTGCCTGGAAGAGAACATCGACCCCAAGCAGCCTACCCGGCTGCCACTGCTGTTCGCCATCGACCAGAAACTGGCCATCGTCGACGGCAACGTCTACAGCCTGGAAAAACCGCTGACAACATCGACATCCTGCGGCGGCAGCGCCTGTGGCGGTTTTGCCTGCTCCGGCGGCGGCCTTGCGGAAAGCGATGCCGGCAGCAGTGATGGCGGCGGCGACTCAGGCGGCGACAGCAGTTGCGGCGGTGGAGGTTGCGGCGGCGATTAATAACTGCATCCGTGTGGCAGAACGTAGGGTGCGCCATGCGCACCGTTTGACGCTTGCATGGTGCGCATGGCGCACCCTACGGTGTTTCTTTGGCGCGTTTTGCGGCGGCGGGCCAATTACTTGGCTAACCCCGAGCCGCTTCAATCTCCGCGTGGCAGGGCGCCAGCAACAGATGCGCCAGTTGTTCGAGATCGTGAACATGGGTGTGCGCCACAAATTCAGCCAACCTGGGATCGTTCGCGGCGGCGAGCGCATGGATCAGCGCTCTTGCGGCTTCACCGGGATGCGGCCCATCAGGCTGGAAACCGGGCCAATCGGTGTAATGCGATAACAGTTGTTCGCGATGATCGCGGTACAACGCGCAATTGCGGGTGAATTCGAGTTCGGCCTGTTTCGCGGCGATTTCCGCATCGATCTCGGCATTGCTGCTTTTGTAGTGCGCCTTTTCTGCTTCCGTCCAATGCGGCTTGTCACCTTGCTTTTCCCGCAAGGTGGCAAGGGTGTTTTTCAAGACGATCTGCGAATGCGTGGTCGCATCGCGGAAGACATGCACCAGATCCTTGCCATGGCCTTCCTTGCCGACATATCGCATCCCCGCCGTGATGCGGCGTGGATTGAAGCCAAACTGGCGGGCGCAGGCGGCGCGGAGAATATCGAACAGTTCGTCGGTTTTTGTGGTGCTCACAGGTGCTTCCCTTTCGCAGACGACAGCGTTGCGACTGCAACAAAGGGCCAGCATACGCCAGTCGGAACAAGGCGGCTGTTTGATTCCGTAGGGTAAGCACGGTGCACTCTACGGCTGCAGACACGGCACAATCAATTCATCTCTTGTCGCTTGTCGCCGCAGCCAAGTCGCAAACCCCACACAATCCGGCCAGCGTTTCCGCAGCCCTTCCACGCACACATGCTCCGCCAGCGCGACGAGTCGGCCAGTCGCGACGGCATGGAACGGATATTGCTGTTGGATCTCTATCGCCATCCATCCGAGGAAAAACCATGCTGGAAATTGCCATCATCGGCGGCGGCCTCTGCGGCCTCGCACTCGCCAACAGCCTGCTGGCCGAAAAATTGCCGTGTGCTGTGTTCGAAGCGCGGGATCGGCTTGGAGGCCGCATCCTCACCAAAATTGCGCGCAACAACGGGCTGGCTCTGGACATGGGCGCCACCTGGTACTGGCCGAACAGCCAACCACGGATCACCAAACTGATCGACGACCTGGGTCTGCCCCACTTTGCACAACATGAAACCGGCACCTTGCTCAGCCTCAAGGAAGCGGACAGCCCGCCGCAGCAGATTGTGCTCGAAGACCTGCACGGCGGCGCGCGCCGCATCGAAGGCGGTGCATCCAGTCTGATTCAGGCTTTGGCCGCGCGCCTGCCGGCAGACATGTTGCACTTGGAGCATCCACTCAGCCGCTTGATCGACCGGGGCAGCCATATCGAACTGCACTTCCAGCACGGCCAGGACGCCGTGGTGGTCAACGCCCGCCAAGTGGTATTGGCGTTGCCGCCCAGACTGGTCGAAGAGGTGCTGGCCTTCGAGCCGCCACTGAACGGCCAACTGCGTGAAACCCTGCGCGAAACGCCGACCTGGATGGCGGGCAACGCCAAGCTGCTGGCCAGCTTCGGTGGACCGGATGGCAAGGCCGCCAATGGCGACACCCCAGCCGCGTTCTGGCGCACCGCCGGCCACTCCGGCAATGCCTCGGCCAGCCATCCGCGCGCGGTGCTGAGCGAAGTCCACGATGCCTGCGATGCGCTCGGTGCGCGCGCCGGCTTGAGCGCCTTCTTCGCGCTCGCCGCACCGGGCCGCACCGCGTTCCGCGTCGGCCTGCCGCTGTTGGCGCGCAGCCAGCTCAATCAATTGTTCGGCGCCGGCGCGCAGGATGCCGAACTCCACATCCAGGACTGGGCCGAGGAAGCGCAAACCTGCGCCAGCCTGGACCGGGCTGGGGAAGCGGCGCACCCGGAATATGCCCATCCCCAACTGCGCATCCCGTACTGGAACGGTCGCCTGCATCTGGGTGGCAGCGAGACGGCCGCCTACAGTGGCGGCTACATGGAAGGCGCGCTGGAAGCGGCCGGACGTTTACGACGAGAGCTGTTGATCACCCGCGCCAGCCAAGCCAATGCCACCGCCAACCCCACCGCCAACCCAGCATGCGCGTCCTGATTCTCGGCGCCGGGGTCATCGGCGTCAGCGCAGCCTGGTTTCTGGCGCGCGCCGGGCACGAAGTCTCGCTGCTGGACCGGCAAACCGGGCCCGGCCAGGAAACCAGTTTCGCCAACGCCGGCGAAATTTCCCCCGGCTACGCAGCCCCTTGGGCAGCGCCCGGCATTCCGCTCAAGGCGCTGAAATGGCTGTTCGCGCAGCATCCGCCGCTGATCCTCCGGCCCTCGCTCGACCCGGCGCTGTGGCGTTGGCTGGCCGGCTTTCTGGGCGAATGCCGACTGGAAAACTATCGCCGCAACAAGGCGCGCATGTTGCGGCTGGCGGAATACAGCCGCGATGTCCTGAAGAATCTGCGTGACAGCGAGGCCATCGAATACGACCAGCGCAGCCTGGGCACGTTGCAGTTGTTCCGCAGCCAGAAGCAACTCGACGCCAGCGCCCGCGATCTGGCCCTGCTGCGTGAATACGGCATCCCGCACAGCCTGCTGGAGCGCGACCAGTTGAGCCAGCATGAACCGGCGCTGGCAGCGGTGCGTGAACGCTTTGTCGGCGGACTGCATCTGCCCGGTGACGAAACCGGCGACTGTCTGGCCTTCACCCATGCGCTGGCCGACAAGGTCGCCAAGTTGGGCGTGCGCTTCGAATTCAACTGCCGCATTCAGACGATGAAACATGACGGCGAGCAGATCGTCGGCGTTCGAACCACTTCGGGTGTCCATCAAGCCGACGCCTATCTGGTGGCGCTGGCCAGCCATGCCCCCGCCCTGCTGGCGCCACTGGACATCCGCCTGCCGGTGTACCCGGTGAAAGGCTATTCCCTCACCGTGCCGATCACCCAACCCGACGCCGCACCCCGCTCAACGGTGATGGACGAGACCTACAAGGTCGCCATCACCCGTCTGGGCGAGCGCATCCGGGTCGGCGGCACCGCCGAGCTGAACGGTTTCAATCTCAAGATCGACCCGCGTCGCATCGCCACGCTGCAGCATGTGCTGGCGCAAGTCTTCCCACATGGCGGCGATGTGCAACGCGCCACCGCCTGGGCCGGTTTGCGGCCGATGACCTTCGATGGCCCACCCATTCTCGGCCCGACCCGCTACCGCAACCTGCATCTGGCCACCGGCCACGGCACACTGGGCTGGACCATGGCCGCCGGCACCGGAAAACTCCTCGCCGACCTGATCTCCGGCCGCGAACCCGAAATCGACATGGACGGACTGACCCTGACCCGCTACGGCAAGCGCTGAATTGGCCGGTTTTGTTGTTTGAATCCGGCGCTATGTGTGTCGTCATGGCCCCGACAATCCGCGTCGGTTTTGCCACAAATACAGCGGTGAATGACCTGTCGTCCTAGCACAGAATCGCCGCAAACCCTTGTTTTCATTGAGCGCCGGCTTGATCGACGGGTGATGGCCTGAATATTGCTGTCCAGATTCGTCCAGTATTCAGTTCAACTGCATATCGGACCCGCCTGTTTCACGCTTAACCACGAAGAGAAAAACGATGTCGATCAAACAAATTGCTGCATTCTCGGCCAAGGCCAGAAGCGACGCCGTGCTGGCCGCACAACTGAAAGCCTGCGAACGGCTGAAAGAGATGTTCGCCCTGGCAAAGGAACATGGCTTCGAATTCGGGGAAGACCCGCTCTACCCACCGAACGAACCGCAATTCACGGCAGACCAGCTGTCCGCGCGCCTGGCCAAGGCCCTGCTGCGGGGCTGAAGCTTTGTTCCTTTAGCAGGGTGTCGAAAAACGCTCCGTCACCCCGGCGAAAGCCAGAATCCAGTGACATCAACAACTTGGACCCCGGCCTTCGCCAGGGTGACGGAGCGTTTCGGGCTGCACCGGACCGCAGTTCGGGGGTTGCTTCCCCCTTTGTAAAGGGGGATTGAGGGGGATTTGACGGCAACGTCTAGATAGAAGTCGCTACCAATTCCCACCTTTCAAAAGTTGGCATCGTATTCCCGGTGCTAAAGTGAATGAAGTTTGCGTTCAGGGAACTTGGCATGAAAAGCAATCGGGAACCAACCGCAGAAATCAACTGCCAGCAGCAGATCGACCGTTACACCACCTTCCACGGCATCGACTGCGCCGGCAATGCGCGGCGGGTGATGGAATTCATCGAAAACAACGCAATGACCGACGGCGACGCCCACCCATTCCTCGCCTATTTCCTCGCCAAGCGCACCCCGCGCAGCGGCCCCGCACCGGATGACCTGTTCCTGATCCATTCGAACCTCAACCAGATACGCGAACTATTCGAAGAAAGCGGCAACGCGCAAGCGCTCGAACTGCTGTTCCAACTTGAGGAAGAGTGTTGCTGAGGTAGCAGGACAACCCCGGCTGAATGACCATTTGGGAATGGCCTCCGGTATTGGCAGGAAGCGGCCAGTTGCTACCGCTGAGAGCCCTTATCCAAAGCGGATGTTCGTTCGCTTTTATCCCTCAGAAGCTGCCATTTAACGGGAGTGAATCTCTGGCTTACCAGTGCACCATCAATCAGCAAGTCGTCGGTCTTGACCATGCGATAACCCTCCTTGTCAGCCGCAATTTGACGAACCCAGTTATCCAGAAATACACAAAAATTCACAAATCATGAGGCGCGGGGCTGCATTGCCCATACCTGGGCGCTGAACGACAATGCCGTCCTTGCCGGGAAGAAAAAAAGAAGAACCCTCCGCTGCCAATGAAACTTGAACAACGTCGGCTTACCGCTGCCACCAAAAAGCATGAACCATCGCCGGTTCACAGCAGCCGGGTTCTTCACTCGCGTAAACCAGGAAAAACCACTCGTGGATCAAGCACAACTCAACTGGCTGACCAACTTCATCTGGAACATTGCCGACGACGTGCTGCGCGACGTCTATGTGCGGGGTAAATACCGCGATGTCATCCTGCCAATGACTGTGCTACGTCGTCTCGACGCGGTGCTGGAGCCGACCAAACAGGCGGTGCTGGAGATGAAGGCCGCGCTCGACAAAGCAGGCATCACCAACCAGGACGACGCGTTGCGCGCCGCCGCCGGCCAGGCGTTCTACAACACCTCGCCCTTTTTGCTGCGCGACCTCAAGGCCCGCGCCACGCAACAGAAACTCAAGGATGACTTCGAGACCTACCTCGATGGCTTTTCGCCCAATGTGCAGGACATCCTGACCAACTTCGAGTTTCGCCACCAAATTCCGCGCCTGTCCAAAGCCGACGCGCTCGGTACGCTGATCGAGAAGTTCCTCGACAAGGACATCAACATCAGCCCGTTCCCGGTCGGCGAGGGGGGCAACATCCTGCCCGGCCTCGACAACCACTCGATGGGCACGATGTTCGAGGAACTCGTCCGCCGCTTCAACGAAGACAACAACGAAGAAGCCGGCGAACACTGGACGCCGCGCGATGCCGTGCGCCTGATGGCGAACCTGATGTTCCTGCCGGTGGCCGGCAAGATCGAGTCCGGCACCTACCTGCTCTACGACTGCGCCTGCGGCACCGGCGGCATGTTGACCGTGGCCGAGGAAACCCTTCAGCAGATCGCCAAAGCGCACGGCAAACAAGTCGCCACCCATCTTTACGGCCAGGAAATCAACGGCGAAACCTACGCCATCTGCAAGGCCGACCTGCTGCTCAAGGGCGACGGCGACGCAGCCGACAACATCGTCGGCGGCCCGGAGCACAGCACGCTGGCCAACGACGCCTTCCGCTCGCGCGAGTTCGACTTCATGCTCGCCAATCCGCCTTACGGCAAGAGCTGGAAGAGCGACCTGGAACGCATGGGCGGCAAGAAAGACCTGAAAGATCCGCGCTTCGTCATCGACCACGCCGGCGATGCGGAATACTCGCTGCTCACCCGCTCCAGCGACGGCCAGATGCTGTTTCTCGCCAACATGCTAAGCAAGATGAAACACGACACGCCGCTCGGCAGCCGCATCGCCGAGGTGCATAACGGCTCGTCGCTGTTCACCGGCGATGCCGGCCAGGGCGAAAGCAACATTCGGCGCTGGATCATTGAAAGTGATTGGCTGGAAGCCATCGTCGCGCTGCCGTTGAACCTGTTCTACAACACCGGCATCGCCACCTACATCTGGGTGCTGAGCAACCGAAAACCCGCGCACCGCCAGTGCCAGGTCCAGCTCATCGACGCCACCCAATGGTTCAAGCCGCTGCGCAAGAACATGGGCAAGAAGAACTGCGAACTGGCCGCCGACGACATCCAGCGCATTTGCGACACCTTCCTTGCATTCCAGGAAACACCGCAGTCGAAAATTTTTCCCAATGCCGCCTTCGGTTACTGGAAAGTCAAAGTCGAGCGGCCGCTTCGCCTGCACAGCCAACTGACCCGCCCGCGCATCGAGACGCTGCGTTACGCCTCGGGCGACGAAGACATCCGCGCCGCGCTCTACGAACAACTCGGCGACGCGCTGTTCGACAACCCCGCCAGCATCCGCCGGCAACTGGAACAGCTCGTCAACGATTGGAACGTTTCCGGCAAGGGCGATGGCGAAGAGGACGACGACGAAAACGGCGAGCCCCCCGTCAAAAAAGCCTTACCTGAAGCCAAAAAGAAGAAGCTGCTCAACGAGGCCACCTGGAAGCGTGACGCCCAGCTCATCGAAACCGCCAACCAACTCCGCGCGGTCCTCGGCGACGGCTTGATTGAAGACCACAACGTCTTCCTTGAACGGGTCGACGCGACGCTCAAGCAACTCGGCCGCAAGCCCAGCGCCGCCGATCTCAAGCTGATCATCAACGCCGTCAGTTGGCGGGTCGAAGACGCGCCGGCCGTCATCAAGAAAATCCACAAACCCGGCAAGGCCCAGCCCGATCCCTTGCGCGGCCGGTTCGAGGCCGAAATCGACGGCAAGACCTGCGTCGTCGAATACGAATCTGACAGCGAACTGCGCGACTTCGAACAAATCCCCTTGCTGGAGGCCGGCGGCATCGAAGCCTTCATCCGCCGCGAAGTGCTGCCCTACACGCCGGATGCCTGGATCGTCGAAGCCGATACCAAGATCGGCTATGAAATCAGCTTCACCCGCCACTTCTACCAGCCGCCAAAACTGCGCACCCTCGCCGAGATCAGCGCCGACATCCTGGCGCTGGAGCAGGAAACCGAAGGCCTGCTCAGCGAGATCACCGGAGGGGCTGGGGCATGACAAAGAAAGTGGCAACCTCCTATGGAAAGGAGATTCTTGCGACGGTGTCGCGAGAATTGACAGCGGCGTTTGGAGGAGGCTTTGGCTACGCCGCCGTCAGTCGTGCCATGCCGTCTGCTCAGATATTCACCGATCCGGCAATTGTGTCGACGCTATCGGCACAATTGCGTTGGAGTCACTTCAGTGAGCGGCTTCAGATCAAGGCCCCGCTGTCGCTGTTCCGCGCCCAGGAACGCGCTTGCGAGATCACAGGGAGAACTGCGCGATGAATAAAACTGAGAAAGAAATCGTCGAAGCAGCGGCACAACAACTGCCGTCCTCGGCCGAGCTGAGCGCCTTTGAAGAAGTGCTTGCCTTCATTGAGCAGTCCCGCGTCCAAGCCTCCCAGGCCGTCAATACGGTGCTGATCGATCTTTACTGGAAGGTTGGGGAGTATGTCTGGCACAAGATTCAACATGAAGGTTGGGGCAAGGGCACGGTGCTCGCGCTCTCGGCCTTTGTGCAAAGCAAACACCTGGGAATCCGTGGATTCTCGGCGCAGAACATCTGGCGGATGCGCCAGTTCTTTGATGCCTACCGCGACCAGCCAAATCTCTCAACGCTGTTGAGAGAACTGCCCTGGTCGTCCAACCTACACATCCTCAGCCGGGCGAAGCGCCCGGAAGAACGGGAGTTCTACCTCCGCATAGCTAGCCGCAACCGCTGGAAAGTCCGCGAGCTCGCCCGCCAGATGAATGCCGGCGTCTTCGAGCGATCCATCCTCAATCCGCCAAAACTCTCAACAGCGTTGAGAGAACTTCAGCCGCTCGCCGCCGAGTTCTTCAAGGACGTCTACAGCCTCGAATTTCTCGGACTCCCCGCGGAGCATTCCGAGGCCGATCTGGAAGGTGCATTGCTGCGCAATCTCGGACGCTTCATTACCGAGCTGGGCCGCGATTTCTGCTTCGTCGGCTCGCAGTACCCGGTGCAAGTCGGCGGCCAGGACTTCGCGCTGGATTTGCTGTTCTTCCATCGCAGCATGAACTGCCTGGTCGCCATCGAATTGAAAATCCGCGAGTTCCGCCCCGAAGACCTCGGCAAGATCAACTTCTATCTCGAAGCGCTCGACCGCGACCACCGCAAACCGCACGAAAACCCGGCAGTCGGTCTGCTGCTATGCGCCACCAAGGACAGCGAAGTGGTCGAATATTGCCTCAGCCGCTCGCTTTCCACAGCCATGGTCGCCGAGTATGAAACCCTGCTGCCTGACAAAGAACTCCTGAAAGCCAAGCTGCATGAGTTCTACCAGCTCTGCGCTCCGCCGGAGGATGAAGACGACATGGCGCCAGAGTCATCAAAGCCTGTGCACGTGAGGAAAGCGTCATGAATCGCCAGAATTTAGACTCAGTGCGTCTAAATTTGATTCGTGACGCAGCGCGCCACGAATTGCGGCAGCGATTGGCATCGCCACCCGCTCACGGCATGGCGAAAGGCGTACAGCCATGATCGAAGGACTCAAGCCGTATGCGGAATACAAGGACTCGGGAGAGCGTTGGCTCGGGCAGTTGCCGGCTTCGTGGGATTTGCGACGGGCCAAATTTCTCTTTCGCGAGGTTGATGAACGATCCAGGACAGGCAAGGAGGAACTGCTGTCGGTGTCGCACAAGACCGGCGTTACACCTCGCAGTCAGAAGAACGTCACCATGTTCATGGCTGAGTCGAATGTTGGGCACAAGATTTGTCGTCCTCAGGACTTGGTGATCAATACGCTTTGGGCTTGGATGGCGGCTTTAGGCGTCTCCAAACATACGGGCATTGTTAGCCCGGCGTATGGCGTTTACCGGCCCATCAACACCGAGGCGTTTCTGCCACGTTTTGCAGATCAACTACTCCGAACACCGTTTTATGCGGACGAATATCAGCGCCGATCCACAGGGGTAAACAGTTCCCGTCTAAGACTCTATCCAGAGGCCTTCTTTCGGATACCGGTAGTGCTCCCGCCACCCGACGAACAAGCGGCCATCGTGCGGTTTCTGGACCACGCGAACCGGAAGATCGACGGCTTCATCCGCGCCAAGCGCAAGCTGATCGGGCTGCTGAACGAGCAAAAGCAGGCCATCATCCACCGCGCCGTCACCCGCGGCCTCGACCCCGACGTCCCCCTCAAGCCCTCCGGCATCCCATGGCTCGGCGATATTCCGGCGCATTGGGAGGTGCGGCGAGCCAAACAGGTTTGCTCGCGAATCATTGATTGCAAAAACCGTACGCCAGACCTGATTCCTGGCGGTGGGTTCACGGTGGTGAGAACGACCAACATCCGGCATGGCAAATTCAACATTGCCGGTTCCTATCCCACCAACCGTAAGTTCTATGAAATATGGACAGAGCGCGGCGCCCCCAGAGTGGGGGATGTTTTCTTCACTCGTGAAGCGCCAGTAGGCGAAGCGTGCATGGTTCCCGATTTGCCGAATATTTGCATGGGCCAGCGGATGATGTATTTCCGTCCGAACCCCACCGTTCTGGATTCTGAGTTCTTTCTTTATTCCATTTATGGTCCCGTAGTTCGCACATATATTGAGCATTTTGTGAACGGCAGCACTGTTGGACATCTGCGTCTTGGCCAAGTCAATGCCTTACCTTTGGTTTGGTGCCCGCTGGAGGAGCAACAGGCTATCGTTCTACACATCAATAAAGAGTCCGCACCGCTCAACACCGCCATCACCCGCACCGAACGCGAAATCGCGCTGATGCAGGAATACCGCACACGCCTGACCGCCGACATCGTGACCGGCAAGCTGGACGTGCGCGAAGCCGCAGCCAATCTGCCCGACCTGACCACCGAACCCGCTGGCGAAGCCCTCGCCGACGAGGCGCCGGACGAAACCGAGACCGAGGACGTTGAGGCATGAAAATCGGCCGCACGCCGTAGCCTGATTCACTATATCAATATGATATAGTTTGCCCATGCACATCATCTCCATCAAGATGCTTCGTGAGTTCTGGCAGATCCATCCCGCAGCGGAGAATGCATTGCGCCAGTGGCATTCAATTGTGGAGAACGCTGACTTCCGGGACTTTAGCCACATCAAGGCGTTCTACAACTCCGCCGACTACGTTCCGCCCTTTGTCGTCTTCGATGTGGCGGGAAACAACTATCGCGTCGTTGTCGTCGTGCAGTACCGGGCGAAGCGCGTGTACATACGGGAAGTGATGACGCATCGTGAGTACGATGCCTGGTGCAAGCGCTACCGAAAAGGAAAGGTCTGAACATGCAAACAGCAGAAACCTCATTTGACATTCGAGCAATCCAGTCGTCCTGGGCGGCATTCGATTCGATGGTGCATCTGCGGCCGATTCACGACCAGGCGGGTTACGACCAGATGGTCGCCCTGATGAACTCGCTGCTCGATGTGGTTGGCGAGGATGAAGATCATGCGCTCGCTGGATTGCTGGAACTGGTGGGCGACGTTGTCTCCAAATATGAGCGTGAGCAATACGCCATCGAGCCGGCAGCCCCGAGGGATTCCCTGCGCTTTCTGATGGAGGCGCGAGGACTGACCCAGGAAGACTTGAGCGCCATCGTGCCGCAAAGCAACCTTTCATCGATTCTGGCCGGGAAGCGCAAGATCAGCGCGACGCTGGCGGGCAAGCTGGGCAAGTTCTTTGGCGTCAGCCCGGCGTTGTTTATCCCGATTTAGCCAAGCCCGCACCAGAGGCCGAGACAACAAATGAGCACAACTGCTGGCCGAGTGCAGAGCCATCAAAGCAATCCGTACTGACAATGACACTACGATGGCTATACTCAGGGCTCTGAAATAAAGGAACCGCCATGGACTCAGCCACCGCCAAACGCGACACCTTGAATCTGCGCATCAAGCCCGAAGTGCGCGGCCTGATTGATCGGGCGGCCAAGGCTCGGGGCAAGAACCGTACTGACTTCATTCTCGACGCGGCTCGTGCCGCTGCTGAAGAAACCTTGTTGGATCAAGCCCTGATGGCGGTCAGCCCGGAAGCCTACGCCGATTTTGTGGCGCGCCTGGACCGTGCCCCGGCACCCAATCTCCGGCTCGTGAAGACCTTGCAAACGCCAGCTCCGTGGGATCGGCAGTGAGCTTTTCGGCACCGGAACCACTGGCGGCGCAGCATGACACGGCGGCGTTCGCCTGCGGTGTCGACAGTCTGGATCACTGGCTCAAACAGCGTGCGCTGAAAAATCAGACGACCGGAGCGTCCCGCACTTTCGTCGTCTGCGAAGGCAAACGGGTGGTCGCTTATTACGCGCTGGCTTCCAGTGCCGTGGCGGTCGAGGCAGCCACCGGGAGCTTGCGGCGCAATATGCCCGACCCGATCCCCGTCGTCATCCTGGGTCGGCTGGCGATAGACCGCTCGCTGCAAGGCAGCGGGATGGGGCGCGCTTTGGTGCGTGATGCCTGTATGCGGGTTGTTGCCGCTGCCGACGCCATCGGCATTCGGGGCATGATGGTCCACGCCCTGTCGGAGTCCGCCCAGACCTTTTATGAGCGCGTCGGTTTCGACCCATCTCCACTTGATCCCATGACGCTGATGGCAACGCTATCCGATCTCCGGGCGGGGCTGTAGCCGTTCAAACCAAGCCCGGCAGGGAGGCCGACTAAAGACATGAGCAAAACCGACACCAGCGAAAAAGGCCTCGAAACGCTGATCATGCGGCACCTGACCGGTGTCGACGGTCTGGCCTCCAACGCGGTGCCCGGCATTGCCCAGCCCACGACCCCCTACGGTGGCACGGGTTGGTTTGCGGGAAGCCCGACCGCTTATGACCGCGAGTTCGCGGTCGATACCGAGCAACTGTTCACCTTTCTGAATACCACGCAGCCCGACGAATTCGCCAAGCTGGGCATGATCGATACCCGCGACAGCAAAGACATCGCGTGGCAGAAATTCCTTGCTCGCCTGCAAGGCGAGATCACCCGGCGCGGAGTGGTCGATGTTTTGCGCAAGGGCATCAAGCATGGGCCACTGAGCTTCGATCTGTTCTACGGCACGCCTTCGGCGGCCAATGCCAAGGCGGTAGCGCGGCATGCCACCAACCGTTTCAGCATCACCCGCCAGCTCCATTACAGCCGCGACCAAAGCAAGCGTTCGCTGGATTTGTGCGCCTTCATCAACGGCCTGCCGGTGATCCCCTTCGAGCTGAAGAACAGCCTGACCAAGCAGACGGTGGACGACGCGGTGGAGCAGTACAAACGCGACCGCGATCCGCGCGAGACGCTGTTTGCCTTTGGCCGTTGCGTGGTGCATTTCGCGGTGGACGACAGCGAAGTGCGGATGTGTACCGCGCTCAAGGGCACGAAGGGGATGGCCAAGGATTCGTGGTTTCTGCCCTTCAATCAGGGCTGGAACGATGGCGCGGGCAATCCGCCTTCGGACGGCATCAAGACCGATTACCTGTGGAAGCACATCCTGACGCCGGCGCGGCTAACCGAAATTCTGGAGAACTACGCGCAGATCGTCGAAGAGGTGAACCCGAAGACGGGCCAGAAGAAACAGGTGCAGATTTTCCCTCGCTACCATCAGCTCGACGTGGTGCGGCGGATACTCGCCGATGTGTTCGAACACGGCGCCGGCAAGCGTTACCTGCTCCAGCACTCGGCGGGCAGCGGCAAGTCGAACTCGATCGCCTGGCTGGCGCACCAGTTGATCGGCCTGGTCAAGGACGGGGCGGCGGTGTTCGACTCGGTCATCGTCATCAC
>CAMDHJ010000081.1 GCA_945897865.1 Tepidiphilus sp. J10 | reverse complement strand
TGTTGCTGTTGTTGCTGTTGTTGCTGCTGTTGCTGCGCGCCGTAGGGCATGTACGGAAAACCTGCTTGCTGCTGCATCGGGTAATAGTTTCCCGGCATCATGTTTTGCGGTTGCTGCACGGCAAAAGGCATGTTCGGAAAGGAAGCCATCGACGGATTGAAAGCCGGCATACCATAAGCTTGCTGCTGCGTCGGACGCGCGTAGGAATTACCACCAAAAGGATTGCCGGCGAAAGCATTGCCCTGATACAGGTTGTTGTTGAAGGGACCGCCGCCAAATGGATTGCTGCCGGGCAATACATTTGGTGTCAATGCATTCAACGCCCCAAGCGCCCCCAGGCTCAATACGGGATTCGACATGCCACCATAACTATTCCAGGGGCTCAAGGGATTGATGCTGTTGATCGGATTCAGCGGGTTCAGCGCGCCAAGGCCAAACGGGCTCGAAATACCGCCAGACATGTTCCCCTGACTGAATGGCCCGCTTTGAGTTGGCACCAGGAATGACAGGGGGTTGATAGCATTCTGAGCCAGGGCCGGTTGCGCCGTGCCAGCGATGACGATCAACAACATAGGGGTAAGGTGTTTCATACGCGTCTCCTGCGAGTAAATGACTTGCCAAGCGGATTCAATGAATCCTGTTTGATCGAAATGTCAGGGGGAAGCGTTTCGCACGAAAAGAAGCGATGCCGCAGTGGGGGAGATCAGGAGAAAATCTGGAAAAGCCGGGAAAACAGGCTTCATGTGCTGGCTTCATGTGCAGGATGCCTGTATTTCCCGGTTACAGGTGTTACAGGTCGCCTTCGGCAGCGGCCCTCATGATGATGTCCATCTTGTCGCGGATGTCCTTGGCGTGTTCCATCAGCTTGTCAGGCGCACCCATCTTGCCGGAGAGGGAGTCCAACCAGGACGTATTCCAGTCCAGGCTGAGCACCCAGATGTTCTTGTCCGCGTCTTCCATGATCGCGATGCGACAAGGCAGGTAAACGATGGATTCCGGCGCATATTTCAGAATTTCGCGGCCAGCGGCGATGTCACAGTAGTGGTAGACCTCCATCCGCGGTGCATCCATGTCGCCCAACACAGCCTGAATGTCTTTCCACATCGGGCTTTCACCGACTTTTTTGAAGTTGTGCTTGTTGGCGCTCAGTTCCATCGATTGTTTAACGTCATCGAAGCTCAAACCCTGCTTGGCCTGGTACTTGATCGCCATCAGATTCATGACGTCTTTCACATCCATGCTTTTGATCATGCCCATCATCGGCATGATCTGCTTCATCATCTTGCTCTTTTCTTCCGGCGACACCGGTTTGGACATTTCATACGGCCGCAAACCACGTCCGCCTGGAGAAATCGGCAGTGTGAGCGGGCCTGCTGAGAGCGGCACGTTGGCCAGATAGGGGTTGACTGCTTGCTGGGCGGCTGCGGGGACGCTCAGGGTCAGTGCCAGGGTTGCGATCAGGGCGCTTTTCTTCATGTGTTACTCCTTCCTCGTGGAAACCAATGGGGATTTGGGGTAAGGCTGAAACTTCACAAGTCCAGTTGTACAGAGCCGGATTGAAAGCCCCACGCCAGCTTGATCCAGCAGCCCGGGCGTGGAGTGACTTGCCTGTTACAGATCGCCGTCGGCGGCGGCCCGCATGATGTTGTCCATCTTGTCGCGAATCACCACGGCGTGATCCCACAACACGTCAGGTGTGCCCATCTTGCCTTTGACAGAATCCAGCCAGGTGGTATCCCAATCCAGGGTCATCACCCAGATGTTCTTGTCCGCGTCTTCCATGATAGTGAAACGGCAAGGCATGTAGACGGCGGATTCCGGCGAGTACTTGAGCATTTCCCGACCGACGGCGATGTCGCAATAATGGTAGACCTCGATGCGCGGTGCATCCATGTCACCCAGCACAGCCTGGAAGTCTTTCCACATCGGGCTCTCGCCGACCTTCTTGAAGTTGAGCGTGTTGGCGCGCAACTCCATCGAAGTTTTCACATCGTCGAAAGTCAGGCCTGGCTTGGCTTTGTACTTGATGGTCATGAGATTCATCATGTCCTTCAAGTCCATGCGAGTGGTCGTGTTCATCAAGGGCATCATCGACTTGATCAACTTCGCTTTCACATCCTGCGGAACGACGCCCGACATTTCATAGGGACGGACACCCTGAGCCGGGAATTTCGGGATCGACGGAAGCAAGGAAGGAAGCGACGGCAGTGAAGGAAACGACGGCAGCGACAGAGCAGGGGATGCCGGTGCGTTGGTCAGGTAGGGGTTGACCGCGGGCGCCGAATCAGCGGCCAAGCCAGGAACGGCCAGACTCATGACCACGGTGGCGAACAGAGTCTGCTTCAAGCTGATGCGCTGCATTTGGATATCCTTAATTGAAAATACACGATAGGTTGTTATGGTCACTTCGGTGTGACGGTGGTCAGGCCCAACATTTTCCAGTCCTGAACCCCGCCACGATACCACTTGAGCTTGTGCGCTGGATAACCCATCGCCATCAATTGCTTGATATTGGTCGGCGATTGGCCGCACCAGGGGCCGTTGCAATACAAAACCAGGGTCTTCGCATTCTCGAAATTCCAGAGCCCGCCCTGACGCGTGGCGCCAAACCGGAAAATCAGGATCTCGGCAATCTTGTCGGGTTCAGTGTATGTCGGATGCAGTTCCTGCCATGGCAACAGGACAGCCCCCGGGATCATGCCGGCACGCTGCGGCCAATCGCCATCGCGGGAATCGATCACCAGAATGCTGGTGTCCTTGCCTGATTTTTTCAGGTAATCGAGCATTTCCAGTTCGCCAATGGTTTCCACCCCTGGCCCCATCGTCATGGGCTGGATACAGAACGGCGGACACGGCCGCGAGGTCAGCGAAAAATCTGGATCGAGCATGTTATCGGTGTCTTGCACACGCTCGATGCGGACTGACTTGCCCTGATGCGTCACCTCGACCGACGCAAGACCCTGCGTGATATTGACATCCGTTCCCGCCGCCAGCACTGGAGGGTTTAACGCCGCCATGGTCAGGAACAAAATTGGTAACACTGAATTTCGAGTCTTCATGTTCGTCTCCTCCAGGTTGAGAACGACAGCTGCAGGTTGCAGCAACAAGTTGTCGGGACAAGTCGTTGCTGCATCGGGGCCGCTGGCCCCGATCTGGATCAATCCATGTATTCGAATATTTTGACCACTTTTTCAACGCCGGCTGTACGCGCCGTGACCTCGGCGGCGGCAGCAGCTTCCTCGCGTTTGACCTTACCCATCAAATAGACCGTGCCGGACTCGGTGACAACCTTGACGTGATGCGCATTGAAGCGCACATCATCAAGGAAACGCGCCTTCACCTTGGTGGTGATGTAAGTGTCTGACGTACGCGTAGCAAAAGAGCTGACTTTGCCAATCATCAGCTCGTTCTGAGCCGCCCGCACGTTCGGCACAGCCAGAGTGATTTCCTCGACTTTGGCCCGCACCTCCGCATCCGGCACCGCACCAGTAAGCAACACGCGGCGATTGAAGCTGGTGACGCTGACCCGGGTGTTGTCACCATAATTTTCGCGTATCCGGCTGGAGGCTTTCAATTCAATCTCTTCATCAATCAGATAGGTGCCGGTAGTACGGCGATCTTCCGCCAGCAGGATGCCGGCGCCAATGCCACCCGCCACCACCGGCACACAGCCGCTGAGAGAAGCCACAGTCAAACCCGCAGAAACAGCAACGGAAAGGCTCAACAAAGTACGCACAAGATGTTTTTTCATAAGTCAGGATCCCAATAACAAGTAATCGATACCATCGCACAGAGAGTGAATGGTGAGCAAAAGAGTTTCATGAATACGGGCAGGTGAATCTGCTGGCGCACAGATCAGCACATCGTTCTCGCCCAGCATTTCCGCCAGCGCGCCACCCTCGCCGCCGACCAATGCAATCACCCGAATTTCGCGCATCTGCGCCACTCGCACCGCTTCGATCACTGCTGGCGACTGGCCAAAGGTGGAAATTGCCAACAACACGTCGCCCGGCTGCCCGAGCGTAGAAATCTGCCGCGCAAATACCGGATTCGCAGGGTCTGCCGATTGGCCTGATACCACCCCACCGGCCAGCGCGATGGCGGCCAGACCGGGACGATCCCGATCCAGCTTGTCGGTCAGGATTGCTGCCATATACTGCGCCGACAAGTCTGACGCACCATTACCGCAGATCAGAATCTTGCCTGCGTGCATCAGGCAATCGGTCAGCAATTGAACCGACTGAGCAATTGGCTCGGCGAGCAAATCGACTGCATCCACCAGGGTATGCACGCTGGACTGGAATTGATCCTGAATGCGCTGATTGAGTGTCATGGCGACAGAAGATAGAAAATCTGGCGCCGATTATAACGATGCGCCTGCCCGCCACCGGTCCCTGGTTTCAAGTTTCAAAGGCTGCCGGCAGCCATTGCAGTTGTCCAGCCTGCAGCAACACCGCATCGAAACGACAAGGCGCATCCACCGCGTGCTGCGCCAAGTAATGCCGTGCCGCCAGGATGATGCGGGCTTGTTTGGTTGCAGTAATGCTTGCCGCAGCACCGCCGTAATCCGCTCGCGAGCGTGAGCGGACTTCGATAAACACCAGCGTCTCACCATCCCGCATAATCAGATCGATCTCGCCGCCACGACAACGAAAATTGCGAGCCACCAGTTTCAACCCCTGCCGTTCCAGATATTCCGCCGCAGCCTGTTCAGCCGCCGCACCGGTAGTCAGCGTGCCGGTGTGTGTGCTTATGTGTGTGTCTTTGTGAGTGCCTTTATGCATGCGGTTTCCCCGTTTCGTTACACTGCTTGCCCGAAGTATCAAACGAAATGACCGAATTTCCGATTTCAACGCCATGTTCGATGCCTCCCAGCCGGCCCGTCCCGGCGTTCTTCACATCGTCGCGACGCCGATCGGCAATCTGCGTGACCTCAGCCAGCGCGCGCTCGACGTCCTGAAAACCGCTGACATCATCGCGGCAGAAGACACCCGCACCACGCAAGGCCTGCTCAACACGCAGCAGATTCAGGCCGGCAAGTTGACGCCGCTGCACGACCACAACGAACAAGCTGCCGCCGTGCGACTGATTGATGCACTGCGTGAAGGCAAGAGTGTCGCCTATGTGTCCGATGCCGGCACGCCGGGCATTTCCGACCCGGGCGCGCGGCTGGTGAATGCGGTGCGCGCCGCCGGTTTTGAGATCACGCCGATTCCCGGCCCGAGCGCTGTGGCCACCGCGTTGTCGGTAGCCGGCATCGAAGGCGCCTGGTTGTTCTACGGCTTTTTGCCGGCCAAGCCCGCCGCGCGCCGAAAAACACTGCAGGAACTGGCGACGCGGCCGGATGCGCTGGTGTTCTATGAAGCACCGCACCGGATCGAGGAAACCGTGGATGACCTGCTGGCCGTTCTGGGCGGTGAACGCTCGATTATGTTCGCCCGTGAGCTGACCAAGAAATTCGAGCAACTGCACGCCTGCCCGCTGGCCGCTGCGGCGGCCTGGCTGGCGGCGGATGACAACCATCGCCGAGGCGAGTTCGTGCTGGTGATCGGCCCACCGCCGGCTCAGGCCGACGACAGCGATGTGGAAGCGCATCGCATCTTGGCAATTCTGCTGGAGGAATTGCCGCTGAAACAGGCGGCTCACCTCGCCGCGCGCATCACTGGAGCGCGCAAAAATGCCTTGTACGACCTCGCACTGACGCTTAAAAACATTGACGCTTAGAAAAGAACCATGACCCTGCAAACATTGACCCTCACGCGCCCTGACGACTGGCACCTGCATTTGCGCGATGGCGACATGCTGGCTGCCGTGCTGCCGGATACCGCGCGCCAGTTCGCCCGCGCCATCGTGATGCCGAACCTGAAACCGCCGGTGCGCACACTGGCCGATGCCCAGGCGTATCGAACGCGCATCCTGGCGGCTCATTTGGCAACATCTCCGGCGGGCATGAGCTTCAATCCATTGATGACGCTGTACCTGACCGACAACACCGATCCGGCTGATGTGGCACACGCGCATGCCAGCGGCATCGTGCAGGCGGTGAAGTACTACCCGGCGGGTGCGACGACCAATTCCGATTCCGGCGTCAGCGACATCCACAAGGTCGAGGCGGTACTCGAAGTCATGCAGGAAATCGGCATGCCCTTGTTGCTGCATGGCGAAGTCACCGATCCGGAAGTCGATATCTTCGACCGTGAAGCCGTGTTCATCGACCGCGTGCTAACGCCGCTGCTGCGCCGGCTGCCGAATCTGAAAGTGGTGCTGGAACATATCACCACGCGGCAGGCTGCCGAGTTCGTCAGAGCCGCGCCTACCAATGTCGCCGCCACGATCACCGCGCATCACCTGCTGTACAACCGCAACGCCATGTTCCAGGGTGGCATGCGGCCGCATTACTACTGCCTGCCCGTGCTGAAACGAGAAACACATCGGCATGCGCTGATCGAAGCAGCCATTTCCGGCAATCCGAAGTTCTTCCTCGGCACCGACAGCGCGCCACACGCCAGACACGCCAAGGAAACCGCCTGTGGCTGCGCCGGCATCTACACCGCACATGCCGCGCTGGCACTGTATGCGGAAGCGTTCGAACATGCTGGCGCACTCGACAGGCTGGAAGCTTTCTCCAGTTTCCACGGACCGGATTTCTACGGCCTGCCGCGCAATAGCGGTCAGGTCACATTGATTCGAGAATCCACCTCGGTCAGTCCGGATCACCCGTCTGGCGTTGTGCCGCTGCGCGCCGGCGAGACGCTGGCCTGGCGAATTCGCGCAGATTGAGCCATTCGGAGAAGCCCGATAACCAAGCTGTGGGAGGTCGCAAATGAAGGCTGACAATATAGAGGGCAGCAAGCCGGCAAACGCCGGATTCGGGGATACCGGCACCTCATTTCATCAGGTCTGGCGGGAAGAGCTTGATGGCATCGCGCAACAACGCCTGCCGACCGATGCACCGCCACCGCAAAACACCGAACCCAATCCAGAAATCCGCGCCGTGCAGATGCAACTAGCCGGCCTGGCGCTCTCCGGTGGCGGCATCCGCAGTGCCACCTTCAACCTCGGCCTGATCCAGGCGCTGGCGGAACTGAAGTTGCTGCGCGGCTTTGATTACCTGTCCACAGTCTCCGGCGGCGGTTACATCGGCACCTGGTTGTCGGCGCTGATCCATCGCCTTGGCAAAGGCCGCGTCGAACCGGTTGAAGAAGCGCTGACGCCGCCCGGCAACGGCGAGGTAAAGCAGGAACACAGCACCGTCCGCTATCTGCGCGAGTACAGCAATTACCTGACGCCACGCCTCGGACTGTTCAGCGCTGACACGCTGGCGGCGGTGGCGACCTATCTGCGCAATCTGTACCTCAATCTGATCATTCTGGTGCTCTGGATGGCGGCGTTGATGACGCTGCCGCCGTTGTCGGTGCGGACCGCAAATGCCATCGGCGCTTGGGCGACACCGGATTTCATCGAACAAAACCGCGCCCTGGTCCACATCACACTGGCCGCACCCTATTACTTCGGCTTCGGTCTGGCGTTCATCGCAGTCGCATTTTTCAGCATCGTGCGCAATATGATGTATCGCCCCGCCAATCACCAAGGTCGAGGCTGGCTACGCGATGGCGGCGTGGTCTTGTTGATCGTGTTGCCAAGTTTGCTGGCGGCCTGGCTGTTTGCTTTCGGCTTCTTCGCGCTCGGCCCCCGCCTGGCCGATTTCGCATTCCTCGATTGGGTCCGCTGGGGTACTTTGGCGTACACCCTGCCCTGGATTCTGGGCTGGCTGCTGGCACGCATGACACGCATTTTTGGCAAGGAAAAATATCCCGGCCCCCCGCACCGCGCCCTGACCATGCTGGTCTGGGCGGTCATCGCCGGCGCGGTGGGCGGCTTGTTTTTCTATGGTCTGGCCCAGCTGACGCTAAGCATGTACGAGTGGATGGGCCCGGTCTGGGTGAAGTCAGCAGGACCATGGTGGGTGGCAGGTCTGGGCACCGCTTTGATGCTGAAAGTGTTCTCGCTGGTGGTGACGCTGCATATCGGCCTGCTTGGGCGCCAGCTGTCGAATGACATGCGCGAATGGCTGTCACGCCTGGGTGGCTGGATCATTGTTGCCGCCCTCGGCTGGCTGCTGTTGTTCGGCTTCTGCGTGCTGGGGCCGGCACTGGCGCGTATGGCGGCGGATAGTCTGCTTGCGGCGGGAGGCCTTGGCTGGGCGGCTTCCACTCTTGCCGGCGTATTGATCGGCAAAAGTCCGCAGGTAGGCAACGGCATGCGTAAATGGCTGGTCGGCAGCGCACCTTACATCTTCGTGCTGGGTTTTCTGATGATGATCGCAGTGGCTCTGAGTCATGTCATGCTGACGCTCTCAAATACGCATCTGGAACCGCTGCAAACCAGCATGGGTCTGGGCTGGCATCTGAACACGCAAATTGCCCTCGCCGCCGCCATCCCGAATCCGCTCTGGCTGCTGGCGGCGGCAATCAGTCTCGGCGTCGGCGCCTTTATGTCCTGGCGCGTCGATATCAACCTGTTCTCGCTTTATCACTTCTATCGCAATCGCCTGGTGCGCTGTTATCTCGGCGCCAGTCGCACGCCTGACATCGACCCGACGCAGGCGCGGCAACCGCATCCGTTTACCGGCTTCGACGCGCGCGACGATCTCAACATCAGCAAAATTGCCAATCAACGCCCGTACCATCTGGTCAATGCCGCATTGAATCTGGTGTCCGGCGACAATCTGGCCTGGCAGCAACGCAAGGCGGCCGCGTTCTGCATGACGCCACGCTACGTTGGTTTCGACCTGTCTTCCTGCTGCAAGACAACTGCTTCGGAACAGGGATACCGGCCTTCAAGCGATTATCTTGATGCCAGACTGGGCGGCCTCTGGCTTGGCAGCGCGATGTCGATTTCCGGTGCTGCCGCCAGCCCGAACATGGGGTATCACAGCTCACCCAGCGTCGCCTTTCTGCTCACCGTATTCAATGTCCGCCTCGGTCACTGGGTCGGCAATCCGACACACCCGACCACTTGGTGCAGCAGCGGGCCGGGTTTTGGTGGCCTCTATCTGGCCAGCGAATTGTTCGGCCTGACCAACGAAAAGACCCGCTATGTCTATCTCTCTGATGGCGGTCATTTTGAGAACCTCGGCATCTACGAACTGGTGCGCCGACGTTGTCGCTACATTGTCGCCAGCGATGCCGGGCAGGACGGCAACTTCGGCTTCGAGGATCTCGGCAACGCAATCCGCAAGTGCTACATCGATTTTGGTGTGCAAATTGAAATTGATATTGCAGCGATTCGACCTGACGAAAAATCCCATCGCACTCAAAGCTGTTTCTCGGTTGGCTATATCCACTATCCCGATGGCATGAGCGGCACATTGGTCTACCTGAAACCCAGCCTGAGCGAGAAAACACCGGCTGACATCCTCAACTACGCACTGCAGAACACCGCTTTCCCACACGAAAGCACAGCGGACCAATGGTTCAGCGAAGCGCAGTTCGAAAGTTATCGCAAACTCGGCTACAGCATCGGCATGCGCCTGTTCGGCACCGCTCAGAACATGGAGCGCGCCCGTGCCGATGAAAGCCAGACACAAGACCCGGCCTGGCTGTTCGACCTGATCGCGGAATTACACGAGCAGATGAACAGCCAGCAGACAGCGGAGGCCTGAACCCGGATGGCAAGCATCATTCCCGATGGCTGGCGCGAACTTTCCGGCAATGCAGCCAATAGCTTTGCGATCAGCAGTGCCGCGCAACGCGAGATCGAAACCCTCGCGTTGCTTGCCGATGCGTTGCCGGATGCCTACACGGTGTATCACGCGGTGCACTGGACGCGTCTGGAACATGGCTATTCGGTTTATGGCGAGATTGATTTTGTGGTGGTCAATCAGGCTGGCGCGCTACTGCTGATCGAACAGAAAAGCGGCTTTCTCGAAGAAGGCGAAGACGGCCTGAAGAAGCGCTATGCCGAGAAGACCAAGAGCGTACCGATCCAGATGGCGCGTAGCGTGGCCGCGTTGCAGAGCAAGCTGTATGCGCGCCCTGGTTGCCGCGATGTGCGTCTGGAAAGCCTGTTGTATTGCCCGGATTACCAGGTCAAACAGGTTGCAACCGCAGGCATCTCGCCGGAGCGCATCGTCGACGCGCGGCGGCGAGATCAGTTGGCGCTGATCATTCGCCAGATATTGCCGCCTGGCGATGCTGAACACATCAATCCGGATACGCCGCGTCAGGTACATCGCTTCCTGCGCGACATCGTGCAACTGGAAACCGATGTCAGCGCACTGATCGGTCGCGCTCGCGGCCAGGTCACCCGGATTTCAGGCGGCTTGGCGCACTGGGCGAGGCAACTTGAATTCGAGCCGTATCGGCTGCGCGTCACCGGCACGGCGGGCTCCGGCAAAACCCAGTTGGCACTGGCCGAATACCGCGCTGCCATCGAGCTGGGATTGCGGCCGCTCTATCTTTGTTACAACCGTCCGCTGGCCGACCATTTCCAGCTCATCGCTCCGCCCGGCGGCCAGGCCTGCACATTGCACATGCTGTGCGACCAACGCCTGCGTTCGGCCGGAGAAATCCCGGATTTCAGCCAGCCAGATGCGTTCGACCGCCTGCTTGCCAGCGCCACCGAGCTACCGGTCGGCGTGGATTGGCAGTTCGACACGGTGATCGTCGACGAAGGCCAGGACTTCATCGAAGCCTGGCGCGACCTGGCATTGCGTCACCTGAAACCGGAAGGTCGCGCGCTCTGGCTGGAAGACCCGCTGCAGAACCTGTATGGCCGCGCGCCGGTGGCCCTGCCCGGCTGGGTGCGGCTGCGGGCGAACAGCAATTTCCGTAGCCCACGCTCAGTCGTGCGCATGTTGCAGAATCTGTTGCCAGAAGAATTCCAGATCGAAGCGCGGGGCGCGTTGCATGCCGCCGAACTGGTTGTGCTGAGCTATCGGGACAGCAGTGAATTGACCCAGCAGGTGAAGGAAGGCATCCGCCAGTGCCTGGCCGAAGGCTACAAGAAGGCCGACATCGCCGTGGTCAGCTTCAGCGGACGCGAGAAGTCACTCCTCTTCCCCTACACCCAACTCGGCCCGCACAACCTGAAGACCTTCACCGGCCGCTACGACCTGCTTGGTCAGCCCTTGTATTCGGAAGGCGACGTGCTGCTCGAATCGGTCTATCGCTTCAAGGGCCAAGCCGCGCCGGCGATCGTGTTCGCTGAAATCGACTTCGAACAACTCGACGAGCGCGCCGTGCGCAAACTGTTCGTCGGCGCCACCCGGGCAATGATGAAACTGGTGCTGGTGGTATCGGAAAGGTCGGCGAAGGTGTTGCTGGATCGGTTGGGTTGAGGCTGAAGCAGTGTCTACCCGGCCAGGCTTTGCAACCCGGCGCGCAATTTCTCGATCACCTTTGCGCGCAACTCGACGGGTTCCAGCACGTCCACTTCCGGCACATGGCGCAGGATATCCATCACCAACTCTCGGTCATCGGCATAAGGCATTTCAAGCACATAACTGCCATCCTTCAGCAGCTTGCCGCGCTGTTTCGGGTGCCATTGCTCCAGCGCCACCCAGCGCGCGCGCTCCGGGCTGAAACGCAGTTTTGCCCAGGCCAGCATGCGGCCGGAGAAGATGCCATAGCCGGCACCGAGCATCGCATCGAGCGATTTCTCTGCCACCTCGCGCGCCGCTGTGTCGAGCACTTCGGCATGCCGCACACCATCCACGGCGAAGCTGCGCAGACCGCCGCGCAAATGACACCAGGCGTCGAGGTACCAGTTCTCGCGGTAGTGCACCAGGCGTTGCGGTGAAATCTCGCGCTCGCTGAGCGCATCATTTGATTTGGCGTAGTAGCCGATGCGCAGCCGCTTGCGGCGCAGCAGCGCGGAACCCAGCGCGGCGAACTGTTCCAGCGGCACGCGGCGGGCGGCAAGCGGGATCAGCTTGATCCGCTTGCGGACTTCTTCCGCCGGATGCCGGCCGCTGCCCAACAAACCGGTCAGTCGCGCCATCAGCGGTTGGATATGCGGCCCCAGCAAACCACCGGCATCCAGGTTGGCAAGCAGGTGCTGCATGGTCAGCAGGGCATGAATTTCGGCGGCGGAAAACCACAGGCCGGGCAGCTCGTATTGCGGACCAACGCCGGCCTCGACCTCACGACCACGCAGATAGCGATAACCGCGCGTCTCCCTGTCCCAGACGATGGGCGCGTTGAGTCGGTTGCGCAGGTACTCCAGGTCGCGTTTCAAGGTCGCGCGCGAGACTTCCAGACGCTGCTGAATCCGCGCGAACGTCGCCGGTTCGGGCGCGGCCAGCATCATGTCGATCAGGTGAAAGCGTTCAGTGCGGTCCATGATTTACCCTCCAAAGTGGCGCGTGGCCATTGTAGCTGCGGCTTCTCGAACTGGCTCATCTGGCGAGCCATCAGGCCGATAAGCTGCCCTCATCGCAACCGATGGAGATCAACATGAGTTTCAGCCTGGGCATCGCACTCTATTTTTCACTTGCTCTGGCTCTGAGCCAGTTGCGGATCAGCCAGGGCCTGGCGCTTGGCGACGCCTTGTTCAGCGGCGTGTTCTGGCCGTTCGACCTATTGCGGCGCGGCATTGAACTGTTGGTGCGCAGCCTGGTTCAGACCGACGCGGCCTGAGTGAAATCAGCCAGCAACTTGCTGACAAAAGCGGCATCCAGGTCGGATGTAATGAACACGAAACGGCTGTGTCGGTCGGCATCCGGCCACTCGGCAAGTTCGGCCGGCGGGTAGAGCAGATGCTGCACGCCATGCAGAACCACCGGATTGGCCTTGCCTTTGACGTTGACCAACGCCTTCATGCGCAACAGGTTTTGCGGCCGGAATGCCTGCAACATCTCCAGCGCCGACAGCACGCCGTGCCACTCCAGCGGCTCGTCGAAAGTCAGGCTGAAGGCCTGGATGCGCGCATCATGCAGCGCAGCCGTTTCGATGCGGGCCTTGCCGCCGAGCAGGGAACGCGCCGCCGGTTTGTAGCGCTGATGCGCCAGCCATTTGACGACATCGGGATGTTTTTCGAGTGGGTTGAACAGACCAAGATGCGTCACCCGCAGCGGATCGATTTCGCCGTGCAGCACCCTGTCTATCGGCGCCCCCGGGTTGAGTTCGGCGAGGCGGCTGGTCAATGCCTCGATCTGTTGCGGCGTTGCCAGATCGGTCTTGCTCAGCAACAGACGATCCGCCACTGCCGCCTGCCGGGCGGCTTCGAAATGGTCTTCCAGTTGTTGCAGGCCAAACACCGCATCTACCGTGGTGACCACACCATCCAGCTTGTGTCGCGCGGCCAACCAGCGTTCGTTGAGTAGCGTGTCGAGTATCGGGGCAGGATCGGCGATGCCGGTGGTTTCGATGATGATGCGTTCATAAGGCGGCAACTTGCCGCTCGAACGTGCCATGTAGAGATTCTTCAAAGTGGGTGCCAGGGTACCCTGAATCTGACAGCAGACGCAGCCACCCGACAGCAAAGCCAGCGGGCCGCGACTCTCTTCCAGCAATTGATGATCGAGGCCGATTTCGCCAAATTCGTTCATCACCACGGCGGTCAGCGGCAAATGCAGCAGCAGGTGGTTGAGAACGGTGGTCTTGCCGCTACCGAGGAAGCCGGTCAACAAGGTAACGGGGAGCAGTGCGGGTTGGGTCAATCAAACATCCTCGAACACCGCATCCAGCCCGGCGATGAAATCGAGCGACTTCAAGATCAAGCCCTGCCCACTCTCGCTGGCGGCGAGCAACCAGTCGCCGTTGTCCACCCGCCGGAAGACTTCCACACGGCGCGTGTCGGGATCGATCAACGCGTATTCGCGCAGGCTGTCCAATTGCCGGTAACGCGCGAACTTTTCGCCACGATCGTAGGCAGCCGTGCTTTCAGACAGCACTTCGATGATCGCCGTCGGGTGATGCATGACTGTTTCGGCCTTGAGATCGCCCGGATGACAGGTCACCAGCACATCCGGATAGAACACCGCATCAGCAGTTATGACTTCCAGCTTCATGTCGGCCATGAAGGCGCGGCAGGGGCCACCGCGCAAATGGTCTTTCAAAAGTGCGAAGCAATTTCCAGCGATCGAAACATGTACCCGCCGCGCGCCGACCATGGCAAAGACTTCTCCTTCGACGAATTCATGCTTTTCAACTTGTGTGTTTTCCCAGGCGATGAAATCTTCGTGAGATAGCGTTTCTACACTTTGCGGCAAGCTCATGATGCGGTTCCTCGAACGACGTCTCGCCTGGATTGTAGGTCACACCACCAAGACGTATGCCAGCATTGGTTTCAAAATAAGCTGTGATCACGAATTCCTTATGTCGGCCTCGACTCGGTTGCAAAATAGCGTCTCCGTGGCGGCCTGCCCGCCAGATTGTTTTGACTCCACACGATTTACTTCATGAATTTCGCCTCCTCCCAACGTCTCATCGCCGTGCTGTTTCTCGGTTTCGCCTCAGGCCTGCCGCTCGCACTGACCGGCCAGGCGATGCAAGCCTGGCTCGCCGTCGATGGTGTCGATATCGCTACCATCGGCTTCCTTGGTCTGGTCGGCGTGCCGTACACCTTCAAATTTCTTTGGGCGCCGTTGATGGATCGTTTCGAGCTGCCCTGGCTCGGCCGCCGACGCGGCTGGCTGGTGTTGACCCAGTTGGCGCTGGCGGCAGCATTGTTCTGGATGGCATCGATCTCGCCGGCCCAAACGCCACTGCTGTTTGCCGCCGCCGCCGTCACGCTGGCGTTCTTCTCGGCCTCGCAGGATGTGGTGATCGACGCCTATCGCACCGATGTGCTGGAACCGAATGAACGCGGCCTGGGCGCATCGATGTCGGTGTTCGGCTATCGCATCGCGATGATCCTGTCCGGCGGCATCGCGCTAATCTGGGCGGAACAATGGGGCAGCTGGGGCGCGGTGTACCGGGTCATGGCCGGCATCATGGCGGCGGCGGCGGTGGTTTCGCTGCTGACCTTGCCGCGCGTCAACAACGCGTCAAAAGCGCTGGCCAGCGATGCCGGCCGCGAGTTGCTCGGTTTCGCCGCCATGCTGACCGGTGTGCTCGCCGGCGCGTTCATCTCGCGCTGGCTGTTGATCGGCATCGGCCTCGACCCGCACGACGCCAACAAATGGATCCAGCTGCTGTTCATCCTGGCCGGCATCGCCTTCGCCTTGCCGTTGGGCGCATGGGCGGCGCGCAAAGTCGGTTTCACAACGCTGAACCAGTCGCTGGCCAGCTTCTTCAGCCAGCCTGGCGCCTGGGCCTTCCTGCTGCTGATCGTGTTGTACAAACTCGGTGACGCATTCGCCGGCAGCCTGTCCACCGCCTTCCTGATCAAGGGCATGGCATTCAGCCAGGCGGAAGTCGGCATCGTCAACAAGATCATCGGCATCTGGCTGACCATCTTCGGCGCGCTGCTGGCCGGCGCGCTGATGTTACGGATGTCGCTTTACAAGGCACTTTTGGTCTTTGGCGTGCTGCAACTGCTGTCCAACTTCGGCTTCTACGCGCTGGCGGTGATGGGCAAAGGTGCATGGGGTAGTTTCCCACTACCGCCGTTCGACCTCGGCTTTTTCGCACTCGATACCGCGTCTGAAATCGACGGCCTGCTGATGGCGGCGATCGCTGGCGAGAACGTCACCAGTGGCATGGGCACAGCCGCCTTCGTCGCGCTGCTGATGAGCCTATGTAACCGCCAGTTCACTGCCACCCACTACGCGTTGCTATCAGCGCTGGCGGCGGTCGGTCGCATCTACGTCAGCCCGGTTTCCGGCGTGCTGGCGGAATCGGTCGGCTGGCCGACATTCTTCCTGTTCTCCGCCGTCGCGGCGGTACCGGGCATCTGGATGGTGTGGTGGATGCGACAGTCGATCTTGGGGTTGAATCAACAGGAGAAAACAGCATGACCTACCGCGCCCTTTATCTCACCAACACCCCTGCATTTTCAGCCCTGGTGACTGAACTCGAAGAGCTGCCCGAAGGCGATGTCGAGTTGCGTATCGACTACTCGACGCTCAATTACAAGGACGCGCTGGCGCTGTGCAACAAAAGCCCCATCGTGCGTACATGGCCGATGGTGGCTGGCATCGACGCGGCTGGCGTGGTGGAAAGCTCGACGCACCCGGATTTCCATTCCGGCGACGCCGTTGTCTTGAACGGCTGGGGCCTGGGCGAAACCCGCTGGGGCGGACTGGCGCAGCGTACCCGCGCGCCAGGCGAATGGCTGGTGAAACTGCCAAGTCCACTCACGCCGCGTGATGCCGCTTGCATCGGCACCGCGGGCTACACCGCAGCGATG
>CAMDHJ010000080.1 GCA_945897865.1 Tepidiphilus sp. J10 | reverse complement strand
CTCGACAAACTGCAAGGCTTCGATCACATCGTCATCGGCAATGAAAGCGGCAGCCAAGGACAGGTCACGCTGGCCGCGCTGGACTACAGCGCGCATACCCAGGCAGCGATCAGCGTCTATGCGCAAGAGATCCTCGTCGAAGCGAACGGCGGCACCCCACTGGAAGTCGCCAACGGACTCAGCCTCGACAGCCAAGGCGACATCAGCCTCAACGAATCGATCAGCAGCGCCGCCGGCGACATCCAGATGAGCAGCCTGACTGGCGCAATCGAGATGGCGCCGACCAGCAGCCTGAGTGTGCACGCCGGCGACATCGAACTGCGCGCCAACGGCGACCTCAGCCTGGGCAACCTGCAGGCGGATGTGGGTGGCGTCCTAGACCAGGTCATCCTGCAAAGCATCGGAGGCCGCATCGTCGATGCCACCGGGACGGGAGAGACCAACATCACCGCCAACAGCATCATCATGCGCGGCCTCGGAGTTGCGGAAGGAGACGTCGGCGCGCCGCTGCAAGTCAACGCCGACAGCATCGTGATCGACGTGCCGGGTGGCCTGGTGTTCCAGGATGTTTCACCGGACGGCAAAGTGCACTTCATGGTGATGCACGACGGCGTGCTGTATGAACAACTGGTCAACCAGGGCGAGGTGGTGCGGCAGACTGAAGTGAACGACCCGACGGGTGATGACTTCATCGAGCAGGTGACGCCGACCGGCGGGGCTGCATTCCTGGCATCGTCGGCCACCTCAAGTTTGTTTGGCGCCAGCGCGGCGACCTTCAGGGTGATGGATTCCGCCAGCCCGGCCACCGCCCATTATCTGGCTGGTAAAGCCAGCGTCAGCGATGCCGATCTGGCTGCGTCCGCCGACAACTTGTCGATGTACATTGGCGATCAAGATTTGCTGGTGGGTGAATACAGCATCGACCCGGATCAGATTGGTGAAGATATCCTGGCTTCGCCGACTTTCAGTAGTGGCCAGGGGAGTGGTGAAGAACTTGACTTCGAGTACTGGGTTGAGAGTTTGACGTTGTAATTTGAGGCCGACCGACCACGCTGTTGAAGAAACTCGCGTGGCACGAGTTAACTGTAGGATGGGCCAAGCGCAGCGGGCCCATCAATGCACCGAGCGTGATGGGCCCGCTGCGCTTGGCCCATCCTACGATCTGTTATTTTGGTATCGAATATTTTGTTATCGAGTATTTCGGTGCCATTGCGAACACGCTGTTTAAGCCAACTTGGTCATATGACAAGAGGCTGCAACGAGTTCTTGAGGGGGGTATATATGAAGCGACTTAAGGTTTCCTCGCGGGGAGATCGACAAGTCGCACCTATCCCTGTTTGTCAATGCTGTTGAAGTTTATCGATGTGTGTTAAATCACACGCCTTGCCGGTCATCGAGCCATTGATGTCGGCAAGGTTGCCCTCTTTGTGAGGGGTTTCTAACTAGGTAATTGGAGAATATGGATGTTTCAGAAACTGGTACCTGTCAATCTTGAGCGTCATGCCAACAAAAAGATCAAGCAGGTTGAGGGCTTTGGTTTTGCCGCAGGGTTTCATATTGCTTCGGTGATGATGCATGAGTTTGCCCGCGCAGCCGCGATCTATCCGATCGTGTTCATTGAAGACAAACAGCAAGATGAATTCCGTCCCGTGGTGTTGCTGGGTCTGGATGCCAACGAGAACCTGTTTGTCGGGTCAGATGGCAAATGGCAAGCATCCTATGTGCCCGCCATCATCCGCCGTTATCCGTTCGCGCTGGCGCGTACCGATAAGGAAGGCCAGTTCACCGTCTGCATCGATGAAGGCAGTTCCCTGGTCAGCGACGACGAAGGCAATGCCATGTTCGACGACAAGAAAGAGCCGACTCAGGTGATCGAGAACGTCAAGCGCTATCTGGGCGAATTGCAGCAGATGGAAGTCATCAGCCAGGCATTCTGCAAGTTCTTGAGCGAGCACAACATGTTCACCCCGCTCAACATGCGCGTGCGCGACAACGATCGGATCAAGAACATCACCGGTTGTTATGTCATCAACGAAGATCGTCTCAACAATCTGTCCGACGAACTGTTCAAGGAAATGCGTGACAAGCGTTATCTGCCGGCAATTTATGCACAGTTGATTTCCCTGGCGCAGATCGATCGTCTGGTCATGCTCAAGGACGAGCGTGCCGGAGATGCGGGTACAAGCAGCAAAAAAGAGAGCAAAAAGGCCAAGGCTGCGAGCTGAGCATGGCTTTTGCCTTGCGTTTCAGCACACCTTGGCAGGCTGCGCTTTGCCTGTTTGGGTGTTGCGCCGGCATGACCGTGCCGGCAGCGCAGGGGGCGCTGGAGTCTGCGCCCCCTGCGGTTACAACTTCAGTTACAGCTTCAGTAGCCGTAGATCAACCGGGTCAGCAAGGGCCCCGGTCTGAAGCGATGGTCATCCCGCAACGCGGGGAGTTGAATTTGACTCCCCGTTTGTTGTTGCAAATGACGCTGGCACGAAATGCCGATGCACTCTATTCACGCTTGGCAGCAGAAGTTTCCGGCCATCTGGCGCAATCGGAGCTTGGTCTGTTCGAGGTGGTTGCGTTTGGTGGTGTACGGCATGAGGATCGGGAACGACAAAGAACGGCGCAGGAACGACTCGCAGGTTCCGGTCTCGTCCCGGATCTTGATGAACAGGTTGATATTGCCGAGTTGGGGGTCAGACGTAGACTGCGTTCAGGCGGTGAATTGAGTCTTTCCTACCGGCTGTCTGGTCGTGACAATAATCTGATCAAAGATTCAACTTTCAGCGGTGGAGAAGACACCGAATACGATGGTGCGCTCGCCCTGACTTTCAAGCAGCCGCTGCTGCGCGGCTTTGGTCGTGGTGTGGTCGAGGCGGATCGCAGGATCGCCGAACTTGAATGGGCGATCACCAAGCAGCAGCACAAACAACAGTTATTGCGTACCAGCAGCGAAGCACTGGCTGCGTATTGGCAGCTTTATCGCGCACATGAAAGTTTGCGGATTCGAGAGCAGGCGATGCGCAAGGCGGATGCCGCGCTGGAAGACATCAAGGCGCGCATCAGCAGCGGTCGCTTATCGCCACGCACCATATTTGAAGCGCGCAGCGCGGTTGCCACGCGCAGGGCGGAGGTTTTTCGGGCGGAACAGAATGTCAGCGAGGCCGAGGCCAAGATCAAGAATCTGCTCAATCTGAACGACACGGAATACGCGGAACTGCGCCTGCTGCCGATACTGCGGGCGGATCAAGCCACCGCCAGACCTGCCGCGCCGATATTGGGCAATGCCGAGCGTCTGGAGCAGGCGTTGCAGCACTGGCCGACCTATCGCATTGCCGACCTCAAACGTCAGCAAGGCCTGATCCGGCTGGATTACGCCAGCAATCAAAAGCGTCCGCAGCTGGATTTGACCGCAAGTTGCAGTTCGACCTATTTGTCTTACGACTTCAGTCACACGGCGGAAAACGTGGTCAAGGGTGATTACCCGGATTGCTACCTGGGCTTCAATATGGAAATTCCGCTGGAGGGAAATCTCCGCGCCAAATCGCAGCATCAAGCCCAGTATGTGCGGCTGTACCAGTCCGCTCTCGAAATCGAAGCAGTGCGCACCAGTCTGGCGAATGATCTGGAACTGCGCACGCGTCAACTGGAGCGCGTGAAAAAGGAAGTCGCCGAGTACCAGAAGGACGTTGAACTGCGCCAGCAATTGCTGGACACGGAGCGGCAGCAATTCCAGTTCGGCATGTCGCGTTTGAGTCAGGTCATCGCGCGCGAAAACGAGCTCAATGCCGGCCATGAGAGCTTGCTCGACAGTCAGGCGCGCCTGGAACTGGCTCAGGTTGCCGTGCAGGTTGCCGATGGCAGTCTGTTCGGCAATTACGCGGTCGAATGGCGGGGCGATTGATGTCGCTGCCAACCATGCTCATCCCGGCCCGCTTGCTTGCTTACTTCTTTGTACGGCGGTGACGCCGGTTCAACCCGAAAGATGATGGTGGATCAATGTTGATGAACGGTAATGACAGGTTCCTAGGCAAGCTTATTGCCCTTGTCGCTTCGGCCTGGCTATTGCTTGGGCAGATCGCGCCCGTTGTCGCGGCGGACTATTTAGGCATCGTCTATCCCTCGCGTGATCTGACTTTGAGCCTGGGGGTGGGCGGCCTGGTGTCGGAGGTAAATGTCGAGGTTGGCAAGCGCGTTCAGGCGGGGCAGGTTTTAATTGGCCTGGATGCGCGGATGGCAGATATCGAAGTCGAGCGGCGGCGCGTGCTGGCGGAGGATCGATCCGAGTTGCAATCACTGCAGGATCGTCTGGTCATCCTGGAAGAACTGTATGGCAATGCCAACAAACTGTTCGAATTGACGGGCGGTATCAGCCAGGAAGAAGTACAGAAACTGAAGTTGGAACTCAGCGATACGCGCGGTCGTATCGATCAATTCAAGATCCGCAAGCAGCGTGAAACGCTGGAATATCGTGCCGCCGAGCAGGAACGCCATTCCTTGCGATTATTGGCGCCGGTGGCCGGCGTCGTCACCCGAGTCGATCTCGATGTCGGCGAGTGGGCCAAGCCGGGCGAAGCGGTGCTGCAAATGGTCGATACCAGCCGATGTTTTCTGCGCGTCAGTGTGCATCACGCGGCGGCACGCAAGCTGTCTGCAGGTATGAAGCTGCCGATTCTGATCGATGGCAGCAATAGCGTGACGGGGCGCTTGAGTTACGTCGCGCCGGTTGCCGATGCCGCCAGCGGCCTGGTTGAACTCCGCGTCACGTTTGATAACCCGCGTGGTCTGATTCGGCCTGGTTCTACCGGGCGGTTGAGTCTTGCCGGACACTGAAAAGGCGGCGGCTGGTTTTTCTCGACAAACTGAATAACGTCTGGCAACCCAAGGGAACACGCTTTTATGCGGGACGATTTTGATCCGGGTGCTACCGGTACAAGTGACTCGGCTGCGGCCCGTGTAGTAACGGACCGGCCGGCACGCGAACTGGATGCGCGGCAACTGATTGAAGCGTTGCATGCGCTTCGACGCCAGCCGGTGGATGCCCACTTCTGGCCGCGTTATTGCGCATTGGCCGCGCCTTTGGCGCGGGCTCGCCTGGTGCTTGCGGTGACGCGGCCAGCGGTGAATGCCGATTGGCGGATGTTGGCGAGTTCGGAGCCGGAAACCGGTGATATGTTGACCGCCTGGCGCGAAGTGTTGCCCAACCTGACCGAACGTGGCCTGGACAATGGTTTTGCCTATACCCCGATGCGAGATGACCGGGGGGTTGGTCATATGTTGGCCTGTGTACGCATCGGCGAGCGGAATGACCAAATCCTGCTTTTGTTGTTGATTCCGGAGCAGGAGCGGGCGCGCCTGAACGAGTTGTTGTTGCGCGTTCAGCTGGTGGCCGATCTGCCCACAGCGGAACCTTCGCCTGCCGCAGCCGCGAGGACGGACACGGACTCGAACACCGCCACCACCGCGCTGGCACTGACTGCGACTTCGACTGCAACGGACGCAAATGCAAACCCAAACACCAGCGCTCAGACCGAGCTGCGCGCCGGCGGGTCTGACAACTCGGCCTTGCCGGCCAGTGCCGATGATGTCCTGTTGACCGAATTGCTCGATCTGAGCACCCTGGTCATGCGCGAGACGCAATATGGCGCCGCAGGTATCGCGCTGGTGAATGGTCTGATGGCCCGTCTTGGCTGCGCCTTGGTGGCGTTGGGCTGGCGCCAGGACGGCTATGTCAAGATCGAGGCGATCAGCCACCTCGACCGCTTCGAGCGCAAAACCGATTACGTCAATCTGCTGGAAGGCGCCTGCGAAGAGGCTGCGGACCAGGAGTGCGACATCGTGCATGCCGGCGGAGATGCCGATGCCGGCCTGATCATCCAGGCGCATGCCCGATTGCAGCGGGCAATGGGCTACTGCCAGATCTGCACGCTGCCTTTGCATGCGGGTGGCGATGCGCCGAAAGCGGTGTTGTTGCTGGCGATGGAGCAGGGCGAACTCGGCCCGCGCGCGCTCAGCAATGTGCATCTCAGCCAGGAGCTGCTGCTGCCCTGGTTGCTGTTGCAGCGTGACAAGGACCGCTGGTGGGGCGCGCGTCTGGGCGCCTGGACACGCAATCAACTGATCGCCTTGCTTGGGCCGGAGCGACCGTTTGCCAAGGTGTTCAGCCTCGTCATGCTGGGCTTGCTGCTCTACGGCATTTTCGGTGTGCAGACTTATCGCATCGAAGCGACCAGCCAGCTGGGCACCGACAGCACACGCTTGATCAGCGCGAGTTATGACGGTTTTCTGAATCAGGTCAAAGTGACCAGCGGCGATAGCGTCAAGCAAGGCGACCTGTTGGCGGCGCTGGACACGCGTGAATTGATCCAGCAGGAGGCCGAAACGCTGGCGGACATGCAACGTTATCGCGCCGAGGCGATGAAGGCCCGCGCCGGTTTGAATCTGGCCGATGCCGAGATCGCCGGGCGTCGGCTGGCACAAGTCGAAGCGCGTCTGAAACGGATCCGCTATTCGCTGACCCAGTCGCGGGTGTATGCCCCGTTCGACAGCGTCATTGTCGAAGGCGAACGCAAGGATCTGCTGGGGGCGCCGGTGAAGAAGGGCGATCGGCTGTTTCGACTGGCGCGAATCGAAGGTTTGTATGTCGTGCTGCATGTGCCGGAACACGAGATTCGCTCGGTTGCGCAAGGCGCTCGCGGCGAGGCGACATTGCTGGCCAGGCCGGATACCCGGATTCCGTTCGAGGTTGAAACCTTGATCCCGGTCGCCCAGGTGAAGGGCCAGGATGGCAACCATTTCGTCATCAAGGCGAAACTGCTGAGCCAGCCGGAATCGTGGTGGCGTCCCGGCATGAGCGGCATGGCGCGGATCGAGGCGGGCGAGCGCAACGTCGCCTGGATTTATACCCACAAGGCGATCGACGCCTTGCGTCTGCAATTCTGGTTCTAGGCGAAGCGAAATGGCCGGCGCAACCTTCAGCGATTCCTGGCACCGTCTGGCCGAGGCACGGGTCGGCTTGTTGCCCAGCGTGCAAGTGCGCAAGCAACGCTATCGGAATCAGGAATGGTTTGTTCTGCAAGACACGTTCACCCAGAAGTTTTTCCGCGTCACCCCTACCGCCTGGGGGTTTCTGGCGCGTCTGGCACCCAGCCGAACGCTGGATGAAGCCTGGCGCAGCTATGTGCAGGCGCATCCGGAAAGCGCGCCCGGGCAGGATGAAGTGGTGCAGTTGCTGTCACAGTTGAGCGCCGCCAACCTGCTGTTCTTTCGCAATCAACCGGATAGCGGGGGACTCTTCCAACGCGCTGAGACCAGGCGCAAGAAGGAGTTTCAAGGCAAGCTGATGGCCTTCCTGTATGTCCGCTTTCCGCTGCTCAACCCGGATGCCTGGCTGAATCGCATCCGGCCCTTGATCAATCTTTTACTGCACCCAGTCATGGCATTGATCTGGCTGGGTGTGGTGGTGCTTGGCGGCATGGCGGCGCTGGGCCAGAGCCAGGCTTTGGTTGACGGCGCCGAAGGCATTTTGTCGCTCGGCAATCTGCCCTGGTTGTATCTCAGCCTTGCACTGCTGAAACTGTTTCACGAACTCGCCCATGCTTTCGTCTGCAAACGCTACGGCGGCGAAGTCAACACCATGGGCGTGATGTTGCTGATCTTCACGCCATTGCCCTACATGGATGCTTCCGCCAGCTGGGCTTTCCGCTCGCGCTGGCAACGCGCGCTGGTCGGTGGCGCCGGCATGATCATCGAACTTTTCCTGGCCGCCATCGCTGCCATGGTCTGGGCCAACACCGGCGATGGCCTGGTACACAGCCTGGCCTTCAATGTCATGGTGGTCGGTTCGGTGTCGAGTTTGCTGTTCAACGGCAATCCACTGCTGCGTTTCGATGCCTATTACATCCTGATCGACATTCTCGACATTCCCAATCTCTATCAAAAGAGCGGCCAGCAATGGCTTTACTTCGCCGACCGCTATCTGATGGGCAACCCGAATGCGCAGTCGCCTGCGCAGGATCGCTGGGAGTGGAGCTGGATGACCAGCTACGGTCTGCTGAGTTATCTATATCGATTGCTGATCACCTTCGGCATCGTGCTGTTTGTGCTCGATCAATGGTTTGTCATTGGTTTGTTGATGTTGGCGATCGCCATCTACACCCTGGTCGGCATGCCGCTGCAAAAGTTCTACACCTATTTGTCCGGCCCGCGTGTGCAGCAAAACCGCCCGCGCGCCATGCTGGTCAGTTTGTTGGTATCCGCCGCGCTGGTGGGGCTGATTGGCTGGCTGCCGCTGCCTAGTTCGATCAAGGCGAGCGGGGTACTGGAGGCGGAGCAGAACACCCCGTTGTTTAGTGGCGCTGATGGCTTGCTGGCGGAATTGGTGGTCGAAAATGGGGCCAGCCTGCGTCAAGGCGATGTCATTGCCCGCTTGCGCAATCCTGATCTCGAACATGATCTGGAAGTGACGCAGCAGCAGTTGGCGGAGCTGAATCTGCTCTATCGCCAGTCGTTGCGGAATGCGCTTTCGGAGCTGGGGCCGCTGAACGAACGCCGCGATACGCTGCTGGCACGTTTGCGCGAGCTTGAAATTCTGCGCCGCGAGTTGGTGGTGACTGCGCCCCAGACCGGACGTTGGGTCGCGCCCAGCCTGCATGAAATGCGCGAGTCCTGGATTCGGCGTGGCGAAACCTTGGGTGAGATCGTCGCCGAACAAGGTTACCGACTGACCGCCGTGATCACCCAGGAAGATGCCCGTGCCTTGTTTGACGCGAACCGGGATGGGGTCGAGTTGCGGTTGAGTGGCCAGGCCGAGCATGTCATTCCCGTCCGCGATATCCGCTTGATTCCCTATCAGCAACAGGAATTGGCTTCACCCGCGCTGGGCTGGATGGGGGGCGGCGATTTCGCCACCAGTCACGAGGATCAATCCGGCATGCGCACCACCGAATCTTTCTTCGAGTTGCGCGCGACAGTGCCGGCGGAAGCGTTGGTCGGCGTTACCGCCTTGCATGGCATGACCGGAAAAATTCGAATTCCGCTCGCTGATCGTTCGCTCTTTGCGCGTTTGTATGAGTCATTGCTGCAACTTTTGCAGAAGCGCTACAAGCTGTGATGAAAACCGCCGCCATTCCCCCGCTCTGGCACGCTTCGCGGCCAGCAAGCACACCGCAGCGACCCGGTCTGGCCGATTCGGCGCGCCGTCTCTGGCATGTCATGGGTGCGACCCGACGCCGCCTTGAAGCCGAGTTGATGGGTGCGATGGCGTTGGTCGAAGCGCTGCGGAAGTTGGACGATCAGGAGTTCGACGCGGCATTGGCGGCAATTCGCGGCGAAGTCCGTCTCGGCCGTATCGATGCCGCCAAAACCGCTGCGGCGGCAAACCTGCGTGCGCATCGTCAGCGTGCGCTGGCCTTGCTCGCGGTGGCCGCCGAACGCAGCCTGCATTGGCAACCGTATCGCCAACAATTGTTTGCCGCACTGGCCATGCATGACGGACTGCTGGTCGATCTGCCGGCGGGTGAAGGCAAGACGCTGGCGGTGGCAATGGCGGCGATATTGCAAGCCTGGCGCGGCCGTCCCTGCCATGTTGCGACCGCAAATGAATATCTGGCGCTGCGCGATACCGAATTGATGCGGCCGCTGTATGCACGTTGCGGCCTGGCGGTGGCCAGCGTGGCCCAGGCCATGCAGCCGGAGCAGACCGCCGCCGCCTATCGGGCCGATGTGGTTTACGCCGCCGGCAAGCAACTGCTGGCCGACTACCTGCGTGATCAAATCATTCTTGGTGGTGTTGAAGATGCCCAGCGCATGCGTCTGCGTGGCATGACGGCGGCAGCCAACGGCCGCCAACCGGCGATGCGCGGCCTGTATGCGGTGATCATCGATGATGCCGAAACCGTGTTGTTTGATGAAGCGACAACGCCGGTGGTGATCTCGGCGCCATCCGATAACCCGATGCTGATCGAGGCGGTGCGCGCTGCCCATGAACTGGTTGGGCATCTGCAATCCGAGCGTGATTACCGCTATCTGCAACACCGGCGCGATATCGAATTCACTGCTGTCGGCGAAGCCAGCCTGGAGCAATTGTCTGCACTGTTGCCGCCGTTATGGCGGGCTCAGGAGCGGCGCGATGATCTGGTGCGGCAAGCCATCGTGGTGCGCGATCAACTGCAGCCGCAACGGCATTACGCGGTGCAGCAGGAGCGCCTGAACATCATCGATGATTACATCGGCCGCCTGCTTGCCCGGCCGGTTTGGACGCATGGCCTGCAGCAGGCGATCGAAATCAAGGAAGGCCTGGCGCCGACGCCACCCTCTCGCGTGCTGGCACGCATGTCAGTCGGCGCATTCTTCCGCCATTACCACCAACTGGGCGGTATCGGTGTGGGCGTGGATGCCCTGGCTGGCGAGATCTGGCAAAGCTTTCGCCGTTTCAGCCTGCGTTCCAGGTCCGACCGGCGCCCGGCTCGGCCGATGGCGTTACGGCATTGCCCGCCGGCAATCCTGCCGGACCAGACCAGCAAGCGCGATGCCCTGGTGGAAAGTCTTTATCAGTTGCATCGGCGTGGCTTGCCGGTGCTGGTCAGCTTGCGGCGGATACCGGATGCGGAAGCCATCGCCCGTCAATTGGCCGAACGTAGCGTCAAATGTCAGTTTTTCAGCGTTCGCCAAACCGCCGGCGTGGCGGACATTCTGCGTGACCTGGCACAGCCCGGCCAGATCACGCTGAGCTTGAACAATGAAGCCTGCGGCATCGACTTGCCGTTGCCCCTGGCAACTGAGGCAACTGAGGCAACGGATGCAACCGAGGCAAGCACGGGGCATGCACTGGAAGCATCCGCCGCCGGCGCAATCAATGCCGATGAGCTGTCCGCTTGGCCAGGACTTCGCATCCTGCAGTTTGAAATCCAGGAATTGGCGCGCCAGGACCAGCGCATCCTGAATCTGGCCGGACGCCATGGCCAGCCCGGCGTCACGCGCCAATATCTGGCCCTGGACGATGATCTATTGCGTTATTACCTGCCTGCGTGTTGTCGCGGTCTGCTTGCTCGGGTGGCGAACAATGCCCCCGGATGGTTGCCGCGCATCAGTCTCGGCCTGTTCCATTTTGCCCAGCGGCGGGCGCAACATCAGGCGCGTCGGCAACGCTTGAACCTGCCCCGCCGCGAGGCACTTCTCAACCAGCAACTGGCTTTTGCCGGCGACCGCGATATGGCCGCCAGCGCCCAGCAATTTGGCAAACCTTGAAAGGACTCCAGCATGAACCAAGCAGAAAAATGCTCCGTGTCAGTGAATCGATCCCTGTTGGCTGTGGTTGCTTTCAGCCTCGGCCTGGCCGGCTGCGGTGGCGGCGGCGGCGGTGGTGAGGAAGTTGATATCACTGCCTTGAACGATACCGGGGCGACGCTATGCAGTGATGGCAACGTTGCGTTGCAGGCGTGTCCGCTGGCCACTAACCTGGCAAGAGATCCGGCTCAAGATGCGCAACATGGGCGTGACAGCAACAGCCTGATCAATGATGACGTTGACGGTGTCGTTGGTTTCAGCTTTACCAAGGTGGATAGCGCGGGAAATACGTTGGCCCACAATGCGGCAACCTGGTCATGTGTGCGCGATAACATCACTGGATTGCTGTGGGATGCCACCGCGAGCCAGGAGGTGACTTATACCTGGGCGCTGGCCAAGGCTCAGGCAACCGGTTTCGGCAGCAAGTGCGGGGTGTCCGGCTGGCGTTTGCCGACGCCGCAGGAACTGGCCAATCTGGTTGACAACAGCGTTGCCAGAAGTTCGACTTCGACGGCGGTCATCGATCAGAAATTCTTCCCGGATCAGAAAAAGGCGGTTTATTGGTCGGCGCGGGATGCCGATGCAACAGGCAGTGCGACTGCGGTATGGGGCGGAGATTTTGAATATGGCATGTTGATCGCCCAGAACGAGACCACAGCAAATCGTGTGCGTTTGGTCAATGGCACGGCAAAAACACCGAGTTATCAATTTCCTGTTGCCGGCACCATCAAGGATGCCAAGACCGATCTGCTCTGGCAGCAATGTGTTGATGGCCTGAGTGGAAGCGGCTGCGCAGTCGGAACCGCACAGTCGTATACCTGGCAGGCTGCGTTGAACCGAGTGGTTGCGGTCAATCTGGCAAAGTTTGCCGGCTTTGGCGATTGGCGCTTGCCGAACCGGAATGAGTTGGCATCGATCATCAATTTCTCAGCAAACAACCCGGCGCTGGATGTCACTGCATTTGTCGGGTTTCCCCAGGTCGGCGGTGTGACGCCTACTTTCTGGACATCAACGCCGTACGCGGCGGATGGTTCAAAAGCCTGGACGGTGGGGTTCAAGGATGGTGACGTTGCGTTTGCCGATACCACTGCAACCCGCTACATCCTGCTTGTTCGCGGTGGTAGGTAGTCACGCCAACGCTGATCGAAGACAGCGCGGATTGCCTGTCTTTCGACTTGTTGCTTAATTGTTGTTCGACCAGATACGGGGTTACCCAAAATGTTCATGCGCAAAAAGATTTCATCCAGCAAAAAACCGTTGTCGGCGCTGATTCGCAATACTTTTCGCGTCGAACCTTTGGAGCCCCGCCTGCTGTTGTCGGCCGACCCGGTGATGGGGGCAATGCAGGCGATTTTGCCCGCCAATGGGGATGACCAAGCGGTGCCGCCAGGCAGTTACGACATCTACAACGACACCGACTATGCCGAGTGGTTGCAGACTTCCGGCAGCGCTTGGCCAGAACACCCGCCAGAGCCGACGCAAGCCCCGGTTTCGTCTGATCTGCCGACTCAGTACAACGTCGGCATCGATAGTCTGGCTTTCGATCCAGCCAACCAGGACCAGGCTGAAGGCTTCATGAATGCCGTGCTGGCGGCAGCCGAAACCACACCGGGCGAAAACAGTGTCGCGGTCGAATTGGCGGCGGACAGTGCCTTGGGCGGCAGTGAAACGATCTACATCGACAGCGCTACGCTGGCCGAATTGCAGGCTCGTCACAGCGGTGATGGCCCGCTGGTGATTGGTGGCGATGAAAGCAACGCGATCATCCGGTTGGGGAGTTCGTTCGGATCGAGTGAGGCAACGGCGCTGCTCTCCGAAACCGGGCTGGTCATCAAGAATCCATTGGCCGGTGGCGAGGTCTATATCGATAGCGACTTGTCGGTGGATGCCTTGACGATTCATGGCTCCGGCCATACCACGCATATTCTCAACGTCGACATTACTTCAGCCACCAGCGCGGTGTTTGATGATTCGGTGGTCATCATTGGCGATGTCTCGATTTCAGCCGGCACCGGTGGTGTCAGCGGTGATTTGAGCGTGGGCATCAATACGTCTCACACACTGAATGGCAATGCGGATACCGACCCTGACAACCTGGAAATTTACGCCATCGGCAATGTGCGGTTTTATGGAACAGTCGGTGGTACGGATCCGCTGGAGTCGCTCAGCATTGGCGGCATAAGTGGCAACAATCCGGATAACGTGACCTTCGACGGACCCGTCACCGTCAATGGGGATCTGACCATCACGGCGACCGGAACGGTCATTTTCAATCAGGCGGTTTTGCTGCAGAACGGTGGCGCGCTGAACATCTTGGGCGCAACCTCGGCCATCTTCAAAGCGGGTATTGCGCTCGAAGACAACGCCGGTGTGTGGGGCGATATCTTCATCGAGGCGAATGAAATCGACTTTGAAGGCGGCTCCGAGAATGTGATTGGCGGTGGCGTGTTGACCCTGCGTCCCTCCACCCCAAGTCTGGCGATTGAAGTGGGTTCACCGCCCAGCAGTCCAACCCTGAATACGTTGAATATCGATATTGTCGAGATTCAGAAATTTGCCGATGGTTTCAGCAAGATCGTCATCGGCCATGAGTCAGGCGGGCATGCCGCCAATGACGCCGGCGTGATGCGGGTTGGGGCGATGATCGTCGAGGATCAGCCAACCTTTCGCGATGTGGTCGAATTGTATGGCGGCAGCATCACGGTAGCCGATTACAACAACGCCGCGACCACGCTGCTGGTCAATGACGACTTCAAACTGGATGCCGTCGGCAACATCACGATCAACAACAAGATCGAAGCCCGCGCGGGCAGTTTGATGAACATCGAGCTTTATTCCGCCAGCGGCGAAATCATCCAGGCTGACGTATCTGGTGACCTCGCGACCAGTGAACCGATCATTGCTGCCAACCTGACCGTGCGCGCAGCCACGGGTGTTACCTTGCCATTCACCGAGGTCATTCGGCTCGATGTGTTGAATGAAGGTACCAGCGGCGATATCAACATCACCGAGACCGCGAATGGCGGCGATGTCGAAGTCACCCGCATTGCCCAGACACACGCGGACGGCAGCGGCAACATCAGCCTGACCACAACCGGCTCCGCCAGCACCGGCTCCATCACCATCGCCAGTTCAGGCGCGGGCATCACCAGCGCGGGTAGCGGCGGCATCAGTCTGAATGCCGGCGGTATCAGCAGCGACATCAACCAGAATCAGGACGTCAGCAGCCCGGGTGGCTTGATCGATTTCACCGCCGGCGATGCCATCGTCATGGCCGATGGCAAGAAGCTCAGCTCGGTAGATGCCGACGCCAATACCGGCGCGGTCAGCTTCACCGCCGGCAGTTCAATCACGCTGAGCCACATCGAAGCGGATGGCACGATCAACCTGACCGCCTTGAACGGCGCGATCAGCGATGGCCTGACCGGTGACGGCGCCAATCTCGACCTCGATACCGCGTTGGTGACGCTGAATGCCACTACCGGCATTGGTAGCAGCGCAGCTCCGATCCAGACCTTGATTGCCGGTTTGGCGGCGCGCAACACAGTCAGCGGCGGGCTTTACATCGTTGAACAAACGGCGTTGCGCATCACCGGCGAAGCGGGTGGCGGAAAATCCATCTACCTGGACGGCGCCAGCGCCAATATGAGCGTGGTCACGCTTGATGGCGGTATTACCGTCGAGGGAGAGGTGGCGAGCACCGGTGCTACCGGCAATCTCCGGTTCTCCGCCGTTGAGGCGGTGGACACGTCGGCGAATGTCGATATCCGTGCCGATGTCACCTCGACCTCGGGCAGCATCACACTGCTGGCCGACGACGATATCCTGATCGATGCACACAGCGTGCGCACGCTGGCCAGCGGCAAGACGTTGGATCTGGAAGCCGACAACGATATCGTCATGGCAGCCGCCACGCAGTTGATCAGCCACAGCGGCAATCAACGGCTGCTTGCCAGCGCCGGCGGCATCGTTATCGGCCAGCTCAACGCTTTCAATGCTACCGATAGTGGTACGGGCAGCGTCAGCTTGCTGGCCGGAACCAGCATCACCGACGCTGATACGGTCGATACGCAAAGCGTCAATGTCACTGCCACCGACCTGCGCATCGTCGCGGTGACCGGCATCGGTTCCGGTGCCAACGCGCTGGAAACCCAGGTTGCTACCCTGGCGGTCCGGAGCCTGACCTCGGGCGGCGTTTTCCTGGCTGAAAGCAATGGTTTGACGGTGGGCAGCGTGCTCGCTATCGCCGTCAACCGGGTCGGCAACAACGGCGCTACCAGCGCGGCAGGTGGCGCGGATGCCACGATTTCGGGTATCACCACCGGCGCCGATGGCGCACTGGTGTTGACTACTGGTGGCGATACGCTGGTCAGCCAGGCACTGAGCGCATCCGGTAGCGGCCATGTCCGCGTCGATGTCACCGGTGCATTGACCCTTGATGCCGGGCTGAACGCCGGCAGTGGTCATGTCAGTTTGCTGGCGAGAACTGCGTTGACTCAAAACGCACTGGGCGATGTGGCGACCAGCGGCAGCGGTGGCATCGACGTTCAGGCCGACAGCATCGCAATGGCCGACGGCGCCAGCGCCACTGCGGTCAATGGCAATATCCGCTATGTGGCGATCACCACGCTGTCGCTGGGATCGATCATCACGACCGCCGACGTCAGCCTGAGCGCCGCCAGCATCACCGACTCAGGCACCAGCGACACCGACGTTGCGGCCGACGAACTGCGCATCGTCAGCACCGGCACGGCGGATGGGCAGGGCGCAGGTACGGCGTCCAACCATCTGGAAATCAGCGTCGCCAAACTGGCGGCGGACGTCAACGGCACCGGCATCGGCGGCCTGTTCCTGACCGAAGCCGACGCGATCCAGATCGGCTTGCTCAATGCCATCAACGTCAATCAAGTCGGCGACGACGGCAGCACACTCATCGCCACGGCGGACGCAGCCCAGTCCCAGATCGATTCCGACGCCCACCTGGTCCTGGTGGCCACGGCGGGCAGCATCGAGACCCTGGCCGGCGGCGGCGCAGTCACCGCCAGCGGCAACGCCTTGCTGCAAGCAGGTGGCGCGACCTCAGACATCATCTTGGGCGCAGTGCTGACCAATACGCT
>CAMDHJ010000079.1 GCA_945897865.1 Tepidiphilus sp. J10 | reverse complement strand
AAGTCGGCGAATGGCTTGATTTTGCCTTCCACGCTTGCTTGCTCAAGGCACGCCATATATTCGACCCGGTCATCCACGCGGATGATGGTCCAAGGGTATCTGCCAGAGGCCAACATAAGATTCATCAGGAACCTGGCCATTCGACCATTCCCATCCATGTACGGGTGAATGAAGCCAAACAGCCAGTGTCCCAATACAGCGCGCACAAACGCATCAGGCTCCGCAGCAAAGCAATCCTTGAGGGCCTCCATGCCGTCCCGCACATAGTCGAAATGTGGCGGCGAATGCTGTGAGCCACGCAGGAAAACCATGTGCCGCCGATATCCCATCAGTTCCCGAAGCTCCAATATTCCAGCGTCCACGGAAGTGCCAAACAGTTTCTGGAACCAGGCTTGATGCCGGTCGGCAAATACCTTGGCGGCAAGGGTGCCGGGTTGCCGTTCCTGGAATACTTTGCTTGCATCCTCGCGAATCAAGGCGAAGGCATCCAGATAACCTTTGGCGGCGAGGGCCTCAATGTGTTGTTTGTCTGTGGGCTCCGTGTCCGGGGTCCACGCCCCGTCTGCAATTTTTTGGATGAGTTCAGGGGTAACGCGGTAACGCTCGATGGATAAGCTGTGATACGCATCGGCAACCCGAATAGCGTCCACCTGGCGGAGATAAGTGTCTACCGTGGCATCCGGGGGTAGAGGGTCAGGGCGTGCCGCCAGAACCAACGGACGGTGTTCTGCCCAGAGGGCCTGGATACGGGCATACAGGGGAGCCTTTGGTATCGCCCCGAGGTGGTGCACAACCTGACCCTCAAACGGGTTGCTCACGGCGAGCAGCGGGATGTCCAATCCGGCCAGTTGCTTAAGCACATCGTCGGCAAAGTCATCACGTCCGATTTGTCGCATTGCGGCGACCACGCGGGCTACGCCTGACGCATTGATATGCACCAGCTCAGCGATGGCTGCAGGGTCGGTTACGGTGCTCAGTACCACCTGAACGTCCCGGGCATTTGCCTGAAAGGCCTTCGGTGTCAGCATGACCAGTGTAAAAGGCGGTGTCATGCAGCGCAGTCCATCGAGCATGCACACATTGCCTACTGACGGGAAGCTCCTCTTGCCTGGGTACAGCGCCAGGGAACGCCCGTAAGTCAGTTGCTGTATCTGGCTCTGGTCCACCCCTAGCATGACGTTCACCTGCTGAGGTACGACATTATGCTGAGCATGCCGAAGCAGTGACTGTTCCGCTGTGAGGCAGTATTTGGTGCCAAACCGCTCTTGAAGGTACTTGCTGAGGTACTCCCAGAAGTTGGCAAAGAATGGCGTTGTATCCCCGGCTTCCGCAGTGGGGTCGGATACGAAATACCACCCCTTCAGGATTTCGCGTAGAAAACCCTTCTTCAGAAGAAGAACCCGGGTGGCGTTGTTCAGTTCGGGCCCGCGAACAACGCCACGTTCTGAACCCAACACCTGGTGGAGTTCGGTCAGAGCGCGATGCAGTTTGTCTGGGTCACTAAGTCGGGGACGGCCCATGGCTAGAATTAACTTGTTCTGTTGAAATTAATATACATGTTTTGATTAAAACAATCGGCATGTATTGTTGTTAATAATCGGCGCGAGCGGCAAGAGGAAGCGAGAGCCAGGGCCGCTCCATCCTGAGGTTGGCTCTGCCACGCAGTGGCTACTTGACGGTGCCTGCCTGAGCTGCCCGTCAGTACATTCTCCGAAGCTGTCACTCAAAGGTCTGCTCTGAAACCAGCCGGATGTCCAATTCACACAACTCGGCCTGAAGAAGATCGACAGGCAGCTTTCAGAGTGGAGCCGACAGCGGGGATGTCTTTGTCATCAAGCAGCTGTCAGTCTGCTTCCGCCCTAGCCCTTGATGCCTGGCAGGCAGAGCACGCCGCCATTTTCTGCCGTCAGATTTCTACGGTTTTACGCCGCCGGCAGCGGCGGGTCGAAAACAGCCTGATACCTGTGTGCTCCCATAACGCCCATAACGCCCATACGCGGGTGAAACCTACCCGCGAAATAGTTGACTAATTCACTGTGCTATAAAAAAGGCATCCGAAATTCGCGTGTTGAACCTGTTCAACGTCCGCGAGGATTTACATGTTGCGGCCCGCAATTACCGTGTGACGGCGCAACTGAGCAGACCTTGCGGCAACAGGCGACACCCAAACAGGAGTGATCATGGGCAACCTGGACTTGCAACCGCATTTCGATAACGAATATCGCTGGGGTTTTGTCACCGACATCGAACAGGAGCCGTTCCCGCAAGGGCTCGACGGGGCGGTGATCCGGCGCATTTCGGCAACCAAGGGCGAGCCGGCATTCATGATGGAATGGCGGCTGCGGGCTTATCAACACTGGCTGACGCTGCGCGAGCCGACCTGGGCGACGGTGCAACACCCGCCGATCCACTATCAGGACATTTACTACTACGCCGCGCCCAAAACAGCGAGTGGGTCGAAGCCGAAAAGCCTGGCAGAAGTTGATCCACAACTGCTCGCCACTTACGAAAAGCTGGGCATTCCGTTACAGGAACGCGAGGCGCTGGCCGGCGTTGCAGTGGATGCGGTGTTCGATTCGGTGTCGGTCGCCACCACCTTCAAGGACAAGTTGGAGACGCTGGGCATCGTGTTCTGCTCGTTTTCCGAGGCGGTGCGTGAGCACCCGGAACTGGTGCGGCAGTATCTCGGCTCGGTGGTGCCGTACACCGACAACTTTTTTGCCAGCCTCAATTCGGCGGTGTTTTCCGACGGCTCCTTCGTCTATGTGCCGAAGGGCGTCAACTGCCCGATGGAGCTGTCCACCTACTTCCGCATCAACGCCAGCAACAGCGGCCAGTTCGAGCGCACACTGATCATCGCCGACGAAGGCGCCAGCGTCAGCTATCTGGAAGGCTGCACCGCGCCTCGGCGCGACGAGAGCCAGTTGCATGCCGCCGTGGTCGAGTTGATCGCGCTGAAGGACGCCCGCATCAAATATTCCACGGTGCAGAACTGGTATCCCGGCGACGCCGATGGGCGCGGCGGCATCTTCAATTTCGTCACCAAACGCGGCGAGTGCCGGGGCGACAACGCGCATATTTCCTGGACCCAGGTGGAGACCGGCTCGGCAATCACCTGGAAATACCCGAGCTGCATCCTGCGCGGCGACAACACAGTCGGCGAGTTCTATTCGGTGGCGCTGACCAACCATCATCAGCAAGCCGACACCGGCAGCAAGATGATCCATATCGGCCGCAATACGCGCAGCACCATCGTGTCCAAAGGCATATCCGCCGGTCATGGCAGCAATGCCTATCGGGGTCTGGTGAAGGTGCTGGCCGGCGCTGAAAACGCCCGCAACCATACCCGCTGCGACTCGCTGCTGATGAGTCCGGACTGCGCCGCGCATACCTTCCCGTACATCGAGGTGAAGAATCCGAGCGCAAAAGTCGAACACGAGGCATCGACCAGCAAGATCGGCGAAGACCAGTTGTTCTATCTACGCAGCCGCGGCTTGAGCGAGGAGGACGCGGTCAACCTGATCGTCAACGGCTTCTGCAAGGAAGTGTTGAAGGAACTGCCCATGGAGTTCGCGGTGGAGGCGCAAAAATTGCTGGCCGTCAGCCTCGAAGGCGCTGTGGGATGAACAAAGGAGTACCGAAATGCTGCAAATCCACAATCTGCACGTCAACGTCGCCGGCAATGACATCCTGAACGGCATCGACCTGAATGTCCGTCCCGGCGAGGTGCACGCCATCATGGGCCCGAACGGCTCCGGCAAGAGCACGCTGGCGCAGGTGCTGGCCGGACGCGACGGTTATGAAATCACCGCCGGCAGCGTGCATTACCTGGATCAAGACTTGCTGCCGCTGACGCCCGAGGAACGCGCCCGCGCCGGCATTTTTCTGGCCTTCCAATACCCGCTGGAGATTCCCGGCGTCGCCAATGTGCAACTGCTGCGTACTGCGCTCAACAGCCTGCGCCGGGCGCGCGGCGAGGCCGAGATGGATGCGATCGACTTCCTCGAATTCGTGAAGGACAAGTTGATGTTGTTGGGTATGGATGACAGTTTTCTGTTCCGCTCGGTCAACGAGGGTTTCTCCGGCGGCGAGAAGAAACGCAATGAAATCCTGCAGATGGCGGTGTTGGAGCCACAACTGGCGATCCTCGACGAAACCGACTCGGGTCTCGACATTGACGCGCTGCACGTCGTCGCCCAGGGCGTCAACAGCCTGCGTAATGCTGCACACGCAATCATTCTGGTGACCCATTACCAACGTCTGTTGAACTACATCGTGCCGGATCAAGTGCATGTGCTGGCCGGCGGCCGCATCGTCCGCTCCGGCGGCCGCGAACTGGCGCTGGAACTGGAACAGAAGGGCTACGCCTGGCTGGAGGACAAAGCCAGCCAAGCTGACAACGCGGCTGATTTGATGGAGGCCAGGCTATGATCACTCCGACTGCTTATCGCGATGCCCTGTCGCAGATTGACGCGCCAAACAGCTTTGCGGCGGCGCGCCAGGCGGCGCTGAATGCGTTTCTGAAAACAGGGTTGCCTGAAAGCCGACAGGAAGACTGGCGCTATATCTCGCTGGACCATCTGGAACGCATGCCTTTGCACGCCCCGGAAGATGGGTTGGGCATCCTGCCGGCGCTGGAGGATTATCCGGGCGCCTTGCTGGCCTATCTGGATGATCGCCTGGTCTGGCAAGACACCAGCTTGCCGCCCCGCGTGCTCGATACATTGGAAAACGCCATCGGCGACGGGATACCGGCCTGGGCAGCAGAGTCCTTCGGCAGCCTCGCCGGCACTGCTTCGCTGACCCAGCTCAACGCCGCGCTCTGGCGCGAGGGCGCCTGCCTGCGCGTGCCGGCCGGCGAGCGCCTGCGCCAGCCGGTGTTCCTCCGCTTCGCCGCCGCCGAGGCCGATGTGATGCTCTACCCGCGCGTCTTCGTCCACATGGCGGTAGGCGCGGACGCCATCCTGGTGGAACACTTTCTCGGCGATCCCAGCATTGAATACTGGCAAAACCCGGTCGCGGAAATTGTCCTTGAAGCCGGCGCGCGGCTGACCCATCTGCGCATCATCGAAGACAGCAACCTGGCCACCCACACCGGCCTCAGCGCCGTGCATCTGGCCCGCGACAGCAGCTACCGCGCGCTCAACCTGACTTTGAGCGGGCAGGTCGCTCGCCACGAACTCAATCTCGCGCTGGCCGAAGCCGGCGCGGAAGCCCGCCTGGATGGGGTATTCATCGCGGCGGGCCGCAGCCGCACCGAGCAGCATCTGCGCATCGCCCACCAGGCGCCGCACGGCAAGAGCCGCACGCACTACTGCGGTCTGGCGGATGGGCGCGGACGCGGCGTGTTCGATGCACGCGTTGAAGTGCAAGCACATGCCGACGGCAACGACGCCCAGCAAACCAGCCGCAATCTGCTGCTGTCGCCGCATGCCGAGATCGACGCCAAGCCGCAACTGGAGATTTACGCCGACGACGTCAAATGCAGCCACTCCGCCACGGTCGGCAGCCTGGATGAAAACGCCCTGTTCTACCTGCGCAGCCGCGGCATCGACGGCGAACACGCCCGCCACCTGCTGATGCAAGCCTTCATCGACGAGGCGCTTGGCCTGCTCGACGATACCGGCCTGCGCGACTGGTTGATGCCGCGACTGCTCGCCGGCATGCCGCGCGTCCAATCGCTGGAGCCATGAGCATGGACACACTGACTCGCGATCTCTACGAACAGGTCATCCTGGAACACAACCGGCACCCGCGCCATTACCCGGAAAACCCGGCGGGTAGCAACCACCATGCGCATGGCTTCAATCCATTGTGCAATGACGAGATCAGTGTGCATCTCAAAGTCGAGGACGGCGTCGTGCAAGCCGTCGGATTCGAAGGCGCCGGCTGCGCGATCGCCATCGCCTCCGCCTCGATGATGACCGAGGCTGTACTTGGCAAGAACCTGGACGAGGTTGAAAAACTGTTCGGCAAAGTCCACGCCATGCTGGCCGAGGATGGGGCTGCAGAAAACACCGGCAAACTCAAGGTGCTGGCCGGTGTGAAGGAATTTCCGATGCGGGTGAAATGCGCCACCTTGCCCTGGCACACGCTGCAGGCCGCACTGGAAAACCGCCCCGACACGGTCAGCACGGAAGAAGACACACCGTCCTGTCCGCAACCAGCGCCGCAACCGCAGTGAGGCGACATGAATATCCTGCAAAAACTCGGCCTCAAACGGGAAGACAACCAGCGGGTGGAAGACAACCTGCGTGAGCGGGTCATCGAAGCGCTGCGCCAGATCCACGATCCGGAAATCCCGATCAACATCTACGACCTCGGCTTGATCTACGGCCTCGACATCGACGATATGGGCCGGGTTGCCATCCGCATGACGTTGACAGCGCCGGGATGCCCGGTCGCGCAGACCATTCCGGCGCAGGTGGAAGACGCCGTTGAGGCCGTGGACGGAGTCAGCCGGGCGCATGTCGAACTAGTCTGGGAACCGCGCTGGGATAAAAGCCGCCTGAACGAAGCAGCGCGTCTGCAACTGGGGCTGATCTGATGTCCGACTGGGTCAACGTGTCACGCCTGGCCGAGTTTCCGGCGGGCAAGCGACGGGTAGTCGAGGTGGATGGGGTGCGTATCGCCGTTTTCCACCTGGACGACGGGTTTTACGCCATCGAGGATGTCTGCAGCCACGACGGCGGCGAACTCGCCAGCGGCGAGTTGGTTGGCAACAAATTGGTTGGCTACGAAATCACCTGCCCGCGCCACGGTGCCCGCTTCAACCTGAAGACCGGCGCGGTCACCGCCCCGCCGGCCTACGAAGCGGTGGCGGTGCTGCCGGTCAGAATTGACGGCGAATGGCTGCAAGTTCGCGACGATCGCTGGGATTGAGGGGCTGACGGGTCACCCACCATGTAGGAGCGCCTTCCAAGGCGCGATCGTTAGCGACTTCGCGCCTTGGAAGGCGCTCCTACGGTTTCAATGCGATGCACATGGACCGTGCTTGTCGAGTCTGACGTGCCAGTTGAAACCGTAGGTATCGTCCGGCACGCCGTCTTCCGCAGCTTCCTGCATCGCCACCAGATCAATGAATTCGGTGTGCCAGTCAGCATTCCAGCCGCGCATCTGCTCCTCGACCACTTCCGGATGCTGTTCCAGGTAAGTGTCGATGAATCGGGTGAATTCGGAAACATAGTCTCTGTTCATGGGGCCTCCATACACTTCAAGCTGCCAGCATCGAAGCACGACGGGTTGAGCGCACATCGTGTTTTCTTTTCTTGCTTTCTTTATATGACAAATCCCGACTAAAACAATCAAGCTCTACCCTGTCTGTTGGCGCGCATTGACGATGCTTGGCCGTGCATTGAGCACCCGGTTATTTCCGGCGCTGCGCTGAACAACTCCAGGTCACCCTGTCACCAACCTTGCCGGCAAACTCACCCGCATTGACTTCCAGCACATGCCTGACCGCCCCGGGTGACAAATAAATCGGGCAGGTATCGGTGCAGGGTTGCAGCGTGATGGCGCCGAGCACCTGGTAGCCCGAGCTGATCCAGATCAAGTCGATCGGAAAATTCATGGCCTGCATCCAAAAGCCATGTACTTCAGGCCTCTCGAATTCGAACCACATGCCGGTTTGCGTCGACAGTTCGCGCAGGCCGGAGAGGCCACGTTGGCGTTTGAGCGAACTGTCGGCGACGCTGACAGCAAACGTTTGCGCGCCAATGTGGATATACCGATCCTGTCCGGGCGCGCAGATTTCGCCGGCGTAGGTCGCCTGGGTCGAGATCAGGAGAAATGAAAATGGCAGCGCGCGCATTAAACTCGTACCCCTGATCTTCCCGCCAATTCGTTCACGCATCTTTCTTAGCTGACTCCTCTATGCAATTTCAGGTCACTCATCGTTCTGGCAAAGCCCGTCGCGGCACGCTGGAAACCGCCCACGGCACGATTCAGACGCCGGTGTTCATGCCGGTCGGCACAGTCGGCACGGTCAAGGGCGTCACGCCGCATGAACTGATCGACCTCGGCGCCCAGATCATCCTCGGCAACACCTTCCATCTCTGGCTACGTCCGGGCCAGGAAGTCATCGCCGCGCATGGTGGCCTGCATGGCTTCATGCGCTGGCACGGCCCGATTCTGACCGATTCCGGCGGCTTTCAGGTCTGGAGCCTGACGCATTTGCGCAAGATCAGCGAAATGGGGGTCAAGTTCGCCTCACCGATCGATGGCCAGCGCTTGATGCTGTCGCCGGAAAAAAGCATGCAGATTCAGAAGACGCTGAATTCGGACATCGTGATGATCTTCGATGAATGCACACCCTACCCAGCCGATCACGATACCGCGCGCATCTCGATGGAGTTGTCGCTGCGCTGGGCGGAACGTTCCAAGGTCGCGCACGAGGGCAATCCGAATGCGCTGTTCGCCATCGTGCAGGGCGGCATGTATGAAGACCTGCGCGAGCGTTCGCTGGAGCGATTGAACGAAATCGGCTTCGACGGCTACGCACTTGGCGGCTTGTCGGTGGGCGAACCGAAGGAGGACATGGAGCGCATCCTTGACCACATGGGCCACCGACTGCCGGAAGACAAGCCGCGTTATCTGATGGGCGTCGGCACGCCGGAAGACATCGTGTTCGCCATCGAGCGCGGCATCGACATGTTCGACTGCGTGATGCCGACACGAAATGCACGGCATGGTCTGCTGTTCACCTGGTCGGGAGACCTGCGCATCCGCAATGCCCGCTTCAAGGCGGATACCGGCCCGATCGACCCACGCTGCGACTGCTATACCTGCCGCAATTTCAGCCGCTCGTATCTGCATCATCTGCACCGATCCGGCGAAATGCTGGGCGCGCGCCTGAATTCGATCCACAACCTGCATTTCTATCAGGACTTTACTGCCCGCCTGCGGGAGTCGCTGGAACAGGGGCGCTTCGAGGAATGGCGCGGACAGTTTCTGGCAGATCGACGCGCCGGCGTGGCCTGAGCCTGCACTACCCTTTCCTCGGCGCATGCGACAGAATTCGCCGCCACATCCATAAGTACCCAGGGAGGGTCGAATGTCCGAGCAGAGTCGTGTCTATCCATTTCAGTTCACCGGCAGCGGCGGCGAGTATTTCCGCATCTGGATCGTCAATCTGGCCCTCACCCTCCTGACACTGGGCATCTACTCGGCTTGGGCCAAGGTGCGGCGCAAGCGCTATTTCAACAACCACACCCTGCTCGACGGCCACCACTTCGATTATCTGGCCGACCCGCTCGCCATTCTGAAGGGCCGCTTGATCGCGGCGGCCTGTCTTCTGCTTTACGTGCTGTCCGGCAAGATGTTTCCGCTCGTTTCCGGTGCGCTGTTGCTGCTGTTTTTCCTCGCCTCGCCATGGATCATCGTGCGGGCCTTGCAGTTCAACGCCCGCAATAGCAGCCATCGCGGTCTGCGCTTCGATTTCAAGGGTGAGCTAGGCGAGTCGATACGCATCTTCATTGGTATCGCATTACTGGTCTCGCTGACGCTGGGCATGTTGCTGCCCTACCTGATATATCGAAAAACCGCGTTCATTGCCGGCCATCATGCCTATGGCAATCTGGATGCGAGTTTTCAGGGCAGGGTCTGGCCGTTCTACAAAACCGCCCTGATCTCTCTGTTGTTGCTGGTGACACCGATGCTGTTGATCATGACCGGCGTCCTGGCACTCATGGGCATGCCATCGCTGCCTGCGAGCGGCCCCGGCGGTGCGGCGCTGGTGTTTACCTATTTGTTGGTCGGGGTCATGGCGTTTTATGCCGCATTGCCGTTGGTCGCCGGCTACTTCAGCGCCCGCGTGGCGCAACTGACTTTTCGCGGCACGCAATTCGGTTCGGTCGGTTTCGACAGCCGGCATCGCGCCCGCAGCCTGATCTGGCTCTATGCGTCGAATCTGGTGTTGATCGTGTTGACACTGGGGCTGTTCATTCCCTGGGCGCAGATTCGTACGGCACGCTACTGGATCGGCAATCTGACTGTGATCGCGCAGCACGGCGACCTGGGTGAAATTTCCGCTGCCGCCGGACAGGGGTTGTCTGCCACCGGTTCAGAAATGGCCGACGTGTTCGATGTCGATATCGGACTGGCCTGATGACCGCCGAGATTGCCTTCGCAGCCGAGTATTTCAATGGGGCCTCCAGCGCCGCGCAACCCGTCATGGCCGTCTGGAATGCCGCCGTTCGAGTTCTGGAGCTGCGCCGGGAGAGCGATGTGCGCAGCATTCCGGCCGCCGATGTGCGGATTGGTGATCGCCTTGGCTGCGCGCGCCGAGTGATCTACCTGGCGGGCGCCGGCGAGTTGCATTGCGACGATCATGCGGCGGTTGACGCACTCGCGTCTGCGTTGGGCCAAGGCCGCGCGGCAGCGGAGGTGTTCCGCCTGGAATCGCGTTACTCGATTGCACTGCTGGCCTTGCTGCTCAGTCTGGCGGTGGCCGGGTTGGGTCTGCGTTATGGCGTTCCGGCGGCTGCTGAACATGCCGTGCGGCTGATTCCGCCGAGTCTTGAGGCGAACATCGGTGCACGCGGTCTGGCTTTGCTGGATGAACTCGCCTTCAGCCCCAGCACGTTGCCCGTCTCGCGCCAGGATGCACTGCGGCAGCGCTTGGCAGCAGCCTGTCGCCTCGCCGACTGCCCGGCCTATCGGCTGGAATTCCGCGCCAGCGAGCGCATCGGCGCGAACGCGCTGGCGCTGCCCGGCGGCATCCTGGTGCTGACCGATGCCATCGTTGAGCTGGCCAGGCACGACGATGAATTGCTGGCGGTACTGGCGCACGAACTCGGTCATGTACGGCATCGGCATGGTTTGCGCCAAGCGCTATCCGCTGCCGGTGTCGTGTTGCTGTCGGAAGTGATGCTGGGCGATCTCGGCGGCATTGCCGATCTCTCCGGCGGCTTGCCGCTGGTGTTGCTGCAAACCGGATATACCCGCAGCATGGAACGCGAGGCGGACGCTCATGCGATGGCCTGGATGCTGCGCGCCTGTCTGCCGCCGCATCGCTTCGCCGATATCCTGAATCGTCTCGATCCGGCACGCGCCGAAGTAAAAGGCGCCGCCTTGTTTTCAACACACCCGGAAACCCGCGAGCGCATCAAAGTTTTTCTGGATCAAGAGCTTGTCACATCCGGCTGTTAGAATGCGCGGGTTTTTTCTACAGGTTTTTTTCATCATGCTGATATCCCCCGCTTTCGCCGCCGACGCCGCGCAACCCGATCCGATCATGAGCTTTCTGCCGCTGATCGTTCTCTTTGCCCTGTTCTATTTCCTGATCATCCGGCCGCAGATGAAACGCGCCAAGGAAACCAAGAAAATGCAGGAATCGATTCAGAAGGGCGATGAAGTCATCACCGCCGGCGGTCAGCTCGGCAAAGTTGTGAAGCTTTCAGACCAGTACATCACGCTCGATATCGGCGGCGGCGTCGAGTCGCATTTTCAGCGCGCCACAGTCTCCACCGTACTGCCCAAAGGCACGATCAAGGAAATCTGAGTTGCTGTGAAGGGTGAAGGGTGAAGGGAAAAGGGTAGAACCCTGGCCCCACCCTTCACCCTTCACCCTTCACCCTTTACCCTTCACGAGTAAGACATGAACCGCTACCCCCTCTGGAAGTACATCCTTATCGGCGTGGCCCTGGTCATCGCTTTCATTTACACCTTGCCGAACTTCTTCGGCGATGTCCCCGCTGTACAAGTAATGCCGGTGCGGACAACGGAAAAGGTCGATGCCGTGTTGTTGCAACGGGTGGAAGCCGCGTTGAAAACCGCCGGCCTGAGCAGTACCGGGGTTGAACTCGATCCGCGTGGCGTAAAAGCACGTTTCGCCGACACCGATACCCAGATCAAGGCCAAGGATGCGCTGCAGAGCGGACTCGGTTCCGGTTACACCGTGGCGCTGAATTTGCTGTCAGCGTCCCCCACCTGGCTGACTTCGCTGGGTGCGTTGCCGATGAACCTGGGTCTTGATCTGCGCGGCGGCGTGCACTTCCTGTTGCAGGTGGATATGCCGAAGGCGCTGGAAAAAGCCGCCGAGCGTTATCAGGGCGACATCCGCACCCTGCTGCGCGAGAAGAAGGTGCGCTACTCCGCGATTGGCCGCGAGGGTGAGCAAGTCAATCTGCGCTTCCGCGATGCGGAACAACTGGCGGCGGCGCGGCGCGCGATCGAAGAAGCCTATCCCGATCTGCAGCTGGACGAGTCACAAGTCGGCGAAGAAAGCGCGCTGGCAGTGACATTGAAAAAGACGGCGCAGGTAAAAACCCAGGAATTCGCGTTGAAGCAGAACCTGACCACGCTGCGCAACCGGGTCAATGAGTTGGGCGTCTCCGAACCGGTGATCCAGCAACAGGGCATCGACCGCATCGTTGTGCAATTACCCGGCGTGCAGGACACCGCGAAGGCGAAGGAAATCTTGGGCCGTACCGCGACGCTGGAAATCCGCATGGTTGACGAAGAACGCATGCAGGATCCGGCGACGGTGCAGGCGGCCGCCAACGGCCAGGCTCCGTTCGGCACCGAAATGTATTTCGAGCGCAACGGCCAGCCGGTGCTCGTCAAGAAAACCGTGGTGCTGACCGGCGAGTACATCACCGACGCCCAGCCCGGCTTCGACAACCAGACCAATCAGGCTGCCGTACACATCAATCTGGACGGCCGTGGCGGGCGCATCTTCAAGAACGTGACGCGGGAAAACGTCGGCAAGCGGATGGCCATCCTGCTGATCGAGAAGGGCAAGACGGAGGTGGTCACCGCGCCGGTGATCCGCGAGGAAATCGGCGGCGGCAGGGTACAGATCACTGGTATGGATTCGACCCAGGAAGCGAATGACGTCGCCTTGCTGCTGCGTGCCGGCGCGCTGGCCGCACCGATGGAAATTGTCGAAGAGCGCACCGTCGGCCCGTCGCTCGGCGCCGACAACATCGAACGCGGCCTGAATTCGACGCTGATCGGCTTCGCCGCTGTGGCGCTGTTCATGATTGTCTACTACCAGTTCTTCGGTTTGATTTCCGTGCTGGCGCTGTCAGTCAACCTCTTCCTGCTGGTGGCACTGCTGTCGATGATGCAGGCGACACTGACGCTGCCCGGCATCGCCGGTATCGCACTGACGCTGGGCATGGCGATCGACGCCAATGTAATCATCGCCGAACGCATTCGCGAGGAACTGCGCAACGGCAATTCGCCGCAAGCTTCGATCACCGCCGGCTACGAACATGCCTGGGGCACCATTCTGGACTCCAACATCACCACGCTGATTGCCGGTATCGCGCTGTTCTGGCTCGGCTCCGGTCCGGTGCGCGGCTTCGCGGTCACCCTCTGCCTCGGTATTCTGACTTCCATGTTCAGCGCGGTGATCGTTGCGCGCGCCATGACCAACCTGACTTACGGTCGAGCCAAGCGGCTGACCAAAGTGTCGATTTAAGGGAACAACAACATGGAACTCTTTCACCTCAAGCGTGATATCCCGTTCATGCGCTTTGCGCGCAGCACCATTGTGGTGTCGGTGCTGTTCATCGTCGCCTCGATCGCGCTGCTGGCCACCAAGGGCCTCAATCTGGGCGTTGATTTCACCGGCGGCACGATGATGGAAATGGGCTACCCGACCGCCGCCGATGTGCCATCGATCCGCAACCATCTGGCCAAGAATGGTTATGCCGACGCGCAAGTGCAGAACTTCGGCAGTTCGACGGAAGTGCTGGTGCGCCTGCCGGTGAAAGCCGGCACCACCTCGGCGCAGTTGTCGGAGAAGGTTCTGCTGGTGCTGAAACAGCAGCAGCCGGCAGTCGAGCTGCGCCGCGTCGAGTTCGTCGGCCCGCAGGTCGGCGACGAATTGCTGGAGGACGGTTCGCTGGCGCTGGTGGTGGTATCGATCGGCATCATGCTTTACCTGGCGTTGCGCTTCGAGTGGCGTTTCGCGTTGGGCGCGATCTTCGCCACCGCGCATGACATCTTCATCGTGCTTGGCATGTGGTCGCTGTTCCAGTGGGAGTTCTCTCTCACCGTGCTGGCCGCTATCCTGGCGATTCTGGGTTACTCGGTGAACGACACCGTCGTGGTGTTCGACCGGATTCGCGAGAATTTCAAGAAAACGCGCATCACCGATGTAGCGGCGATCATGGACAATGCCAAGACCGCCACGCTGGGCCGCACGATCATCACCAGCGGCACCACCCAGATCATGGTGCTGGCGATGCTGCTGCTCGGCGGCGAGGTGCTCTACGGCTTCGCGCTGGCGCTGACCATCGGCATCGTCATCGGCACCTATTCCTCGGTACTGGTCGCCAGCCCGATCGTCATGTGGCTGGGTGTGTCGCGTGAGGATTTCATCAAGCCGGTAAAGGAAGAATCCGGCGCTGTCGTCTGATTTTCACGTTTTCCGCCAGGAGGTTCCTATGCGCTCCGTTCTGAATCAATTTGCCGCAGTCGTCTTGTGTCTCGGTTTGGCCGCGTCGGCGCAAGCGGCGTCGGTCACTGTGGAAAAGACCATTGGCGGCTTTGCCTCGCCGGAGAGCGTAGTGGTGGCAGGCGGCGATGTTTTTGTCTCCAATCTCGGCATCAAGCTGGAACCCACCGCCAAGGATGGTGACGGCTTCATCTCGCGTCTGGATCGCCAGGGCAACATCAAGACGCTGAAGTGGGCGGAGAAGCTGAATGGCCCGAAAGGCATGATCTTGGTGGACGGTGTGCTCTACGTTGCCGACCTTGATCGCGTGCTGGGTTTTCGCGTGCGCGACGGCAAACCGGTGTTCGCGCTCGACATGGCCGCCACCGGCAGCGTTTTCCTGAACGGCTTCGCGCGCTACGACAATCGCCGCCTGCTGCTCTCGGCGACTGATATCAACAAGGTATTCATCATTGATCTGCCGAAGAAATCGTTCAGCGAAATGACCTTCGACACGCCGCCGAAGGGCCCCAACGGCATGAAGAAAGCCGGCAATTATCTGATGCTGGCCGAATGGGGCACCCAGTCGCAGCCGAACGGCAAGGTCAAACGCTATCGCCTGGATGGCTTTCAGGCCAGTCTCGATAAAACTTACGAACCACACCCTGCCGGTTATTTTGACGGCATCGTCGATCTGGGCGCCAACCGCTGGCTGATCTCAAACTGGGTCAAGTTCGAACCCGCCGGTGTCCTGCATCTGCTCGATACGCGCACCGCCAAAATCAGTCTCGTCGAGATGAAATCGCCCGTCGCCGGCCCCGCCGATATGTTCCTTGATGACCAGGGCAAGCTCTGGCTGCCGGGCATGATGGAAGGCAAGGTCTACCGGATGAGCGTGCGGCCCTGAACTTCACTTAGGATCACACATGGAATTTATCACCCAGTTCATCGACATCATCCTTCACCTGGACAAGCATCTGGCCTTGCTGGTGGAGAGCTACGGCGTCTGGGTCTACGCCATTCTGTTCGCCATCATCTTCATGGAAACCGGGTTCGTCGTGATGCCGTTTCTGCCCGGCGACTCCCTTCTGTTCGTCGCTGGCGCGGTAGCAGCCGCAGGCGGCATGGATGTGCAGATTGTTGCCGCGACATTGATTGCTGCGGCGTTGTGCGGCGATAACGTCAATTACTGGATCGGCCGTTTTCTCGGCCCGAAGGTGTTCAAACACGAAGGCAGCCGCTGGCTGAGGCGGGAAAACCTGGATCGCACACATGCTTTCATGGAAAAGCATGGCCCGAAAGCGATCATCATCGCCCGCTTTGTGCCGGTGGTTCGAACCTTCGTTCCCTTCGTCTGCGGCGTCGGCCACCTGACTTATGCCCGTTTCCTGCTGTTCTCCGTGATCGGCGCGGTGATCTGGGTCGGCCTGCTGGTCCCTACCGGCTACTTCTTCGGCAATCTGGAAATCGTGAAAAGCAATCTGACTGTGGTCATCCTGCTGATCATCGTGATTTCCATCCTGCCCGGCGTGTTCGAGTTCATCCGCCACAAACGCTCGGCGGCATGAGCCTTACTTGATCGGCTTCACGCCGGGCGGCAGTTGCGCGCGCAGAATTTCCGCCAGACGCTCGATACTGGACGCCATCGGCGAACGTCGCCGCCAGACCAGACCGATGCTGCGTGCCGCGCCCGGCTTGCTGATCGGCTTCAGCACCACCTGTTCGCCGGTGGCATTGATGCCGGCGCCGGCCAGCGTCGGGATCAGCGTCACGCCGAGGCCCATGGCGACCATCTGACGCAGCGTTTCCAGGCTGGTGGCGCGTATCTCCTCGCTCTTGATGCCTTGCAGATGACACGCTTCCAACGCCTGATCGCGCAGGCAATGGCCTTCTTCCAGCAACATCAGGCCGGCGGCGGCGAGCTCGTCGATGTTCACCGATTTCAACTTGGCCAGCGGATGGCCACCCGGCACCGCCGCCAGGAAGGGTTCGACAAACAGCGGTGCGACTTCCAGATTGGCGTCATCGATCGGCAAGGCCAGCAAACCGGCATCGAGCTTGCCGTCGGCCAGGTGTTCAAGCATGTGGGGCGTCATTTCCTCGCGCAGCAACAAACGCAGCTTGGGAAACGCCGCGCGGACCTGAGTCAGCACGTGCGGCAGGTAATACGGCCCCAGAGTTGGAATCACGCCCAGATGCACGGTGCGGTCCATTGGGTCTTTGGCATAACTCGCCACTTCCCGAATACGCGCGGCCTCATCAACGATGCGACGCGCCGATTCGACGATTTCGTGGCCGATCGGCGTCGGCGTGACGCGCTTCAACGAACGGTCGAACACGACCACGCCAA